>JBGTLS010000180.1:0-2582 GCA_041744015.1 Cryomorpha sp.
GGAGGGAGGTACGTACAAAGTACAAATCATCTGGCGCAAAGCGTTAATTATTAACGTTTTACTTAATACTTAATACTTAATACATCATACTTCTTTGCACATTCCAATTATTTTCATTTAAATTTGTCGCTCAAAATCGAGAAATCATGTTGGTGCGGAATCTACATATCAATTCACAGACCGGAGTCAGGTAATTCAACCAGACATTGATGTATTCTGCCCGGCCTCCCAGTCCGGGTTTTTTTGTGCCTTTTCAGGCCGTACCCAAAATCAATTAATTAATTAATCATTTTTAAGGCAAGGATTTTTCGCTTTAAGCGGAAATGGTTTTGCCACCATCATACTTTTCATTGCAAAATGGGCAATCAAAAAATCAGAGGCAAAGACCTCAAAAGTTTAGATTATCATTCGCACAGGGCCAAAAGCCTGGCGATTGACATCCTTTCAAAACATTTCAAATACGCCACCAAAGCGGAAAAACTCACGCTTTTGACGGATTTGAAAAACAACCCGGAGTCGTACATCGACGATCCGGTGCTCGGTGCGCTTGCAGAAGAATTTCTGGATGAGCAGCCGGTGCTATTGGAAAAAAAGGAAATTGAATTGAAAAAAGAAGCTGGGGAATTTCAGGTATTTGGCAGAAAACTGATCAGCAGCAATGCCTACCAGCAAATGAGCCTCGCCATGCGCCTGCCCATTTCCGAAAAGGGAGCCTTAATGCCCGATGCGCATCAGGGCTATGGACTTCCCATCGGGGGTGTGCTCGCCACGAGAAATGCGGTGATTCCCTACGGGGTAGGCGTGGACATCGGGTGCCGCATGAGCCTGAGCATATTCGACATCGCGCCGGATTACATGGCCCGGTACGCCTATCAGTTTGAAATGGCACTGCGCGACCGAACCAATTTCGGCACGGGTGGAGAACTCCATTTTGCGCAGGAACATGAGATACTGGACAGAACCACTTTTGCGGAAACGCCCCTGCTCAAACAGCTCCACGGCAAAGCGGTGAAACAACTGGGTACCTCGGGTTCGGGCAATCACTTCGTGGAGTTTGGTATCGTGGACCTTCCGGAAAATGGTGAACTGGGGCTCGAAAAAGGTGTGTATGTCGGTTTGCTTTCCCATTCGGGGAGCCGTGGTTTTGGCGCGGAAATCGCCCGCCATTACACGGAACTGGCAAAAAACCAATGCCTGCTACCCGCCCATGCCCGCCACTTTGCCTGGCTCGATCTGGATACGGAAGCGGGAATGGAATACTGGTTGTCGATGAACCTCGCTGGCGATTATGCGAAAGCATGCCATGATCAGATTCATCTGAATCTCAGTAAACACCTTGGCATCAAAGCCGTGGCCCGCGTGGAAAACCACCACAATTTCGCCTGGAAAGAGACTGGGCCGGACGGGAGTGAATTGATCATTCACCGAAAGGGAGCCACTCCTGCTGCCAAAGGAGAATTGGGAATTATCCCCGGGTCGATGACCGCTCCGGGTTATATTGTAAAAGGGAAAGGCGCACCCGGAGCGCTGTTCAGTGCATCCCATGGTGCGGGCCGAAAAATGTCGCGGGGACAGGCGCGAGACACTTTTACGCTCAGTGAAATGAAAAAACTGCTGCGCAGAAGCGGCGTCAGTCTCATCGGCGGGGGTGTGGATGAGGCGCCCATCGCCTACAAGGATATCGACGAGGTGATGCGGTATCAAAAAGATCTGGTAGAGGTAATCGGCCGGTTTACACCGAAAATAGTCCGCATGGACAAACACTGACATGAAAAAGAAAACCATACAAATCACATCAGGACGGGGTCCGGCGGAATGTGCCTGGGTGGTGGCTCAGCTGCTGAAGAAAATCATTCAGGAAGCGCAGGAACAGGGGCTGAGCCATCGCATTGTCCACCGCGAACCGGGGGATGAAAATGGCACCCTGAAAACCGCATCCGTGGAACTGACGGGCGATAAACTGGAATCTTTTCTCGACACCTGGGTGGGGACGATTCAGTGGATCGGTCAAAGCGAATTCCGGAAATTTCACAAGCGGAAAAATTGGTTTGTCGGCATCAACGTGCTCGAAGGGGGTGGGGACGACGTGTTGCTTAACGACGCCGATATCCGCTACGAATTCACGCGATCGGGTGGTCCCGGGGGCCAACACGTCAACAAGGTGAGCACGGCTGTGCGGGCCACGCATATTCCGACGGGGGAAGTGGCTTTTTCGTCCAGTGGGCGGTCTCAATTTCAGAACAGGACCGATGCCCGCGCCAAACTAATCAAACGGCTGGAAGAGCGATTGAATCAGGATCAGGAGCGCATAGCCCGGGAAGAATGGAACAACCACGATGAGCTAAGCCGCGGAAATCCGGTGCGGGTTTTTAAGGGCTCGGATTTTAAATCGAATTATAAACCGACTAAATACCGGGATAAGGGGAGGGGATTTAAGGGGGATTTTGGGGAGGATAGTTCGTTCTAAATTGAAAATTGAGAATGGAGGATGGAGAATTCGGAATTTGACCTTGCCTAAAATAGGTTGACTTTTTTCAATCAATAATAAATGTAATTATTGATGTTGACTTTTTTCTTTTTTG
>JBGTLS010000181.1:0-2540 GCA_041744015.1 Cryomorpha sp.
CCGCGATGCCGGTGTGGTTCAGACCAAAGCGATATACAATATTCTGGGTGTAAATCCAGAAGGAGAAAAAGAAGTCATTGGTATCTATTTTGGAGATCATGAATCGAGTAAGTTTTGGCGTCAGGTACTTCATGATCTAAAGCTTAGGGGAGTAAAAGATATCCTGGTAGCATGTATTGATAATCTAAGTGGCTTTGCAGATGCTATTGAAGATCTCTTCCCAAAGACGGATGTTCAGCTATGTCTGGTCCACCAGATGCGCAATTCTATGAAGTATATTGCTGATAAGGATATGAAGCCAATGGTACGCGATCTTAAGCTGATATACAAAGCGGACAACGCTGACATGGCCTTGCACTATCTTCAGGAAGCTGAGTTGCAATGGGGAGATAAATACAAGATAGTCTTTAAAAGCTGGCACCGAAACTGGGATCGGCTCACCAATTTCTATAAATATCCACCAGCACTCAGAAGGCTAATATATACCACTAACCCCATCGAAAGCTATCACAGGATGGTTCGTAAGGTCACTAAAACAAAAGGTGCCTTCAACTCTGAAAATGCAATCTTAAAACAGATATATTTGGCAACAATTAATGCCCACACGAAATGGACTGGATCCATCTTTGGCTGGTCATCAATCAGACGAGATCTTCACGCATATTTCGAAGATCGATTTTTAACTAGTGACACAGTTAAATGAACACTCCCTTATTTTTTTAACATTAAGAAATTAAGGGCATTAAGTTAGTGTAGGTCGCAAGTTATCTACTCCTTGTAACTGATCTGCACTCTCTACACCCTCTGCACCCTCTCTACACCCTCTATACCCTCTACACTCTCCAACGGATTGAGAAACATTTTGATAATTAGGAAATGGAGGTAACTTTGGAAGAAAGAATGATAATATCTTTTCAATGTAAAATATGACTTATACAGATACACCACACATCATATACATTGCTGGGTTTGGTTCGACCAATTCCTCAAAAAAACAGATAATTGAAGATTGGTGTAAGCAAAATAGTTACGGATTTACAGGTTTCGTTTATCCCAATACATATTGTCCGGAAAAAATCTTTGAAACAATGAGAAACACCATACCACCCGATATGAACAATGTCATATTCGTTGGGTGTTCTTTAGGTGGATTTTGGAGTCTGGTATTCCAGGAAATTTATCAAGTGCCAGCGGTTGTTATTAATCCTACCGTAGCACCGTCAAAAACCCTTAAAAAATATCTTACAGAATCAGGAGTGGTTCACGCGTTTGATCATTCCACTACA
This sequence comes from Cryomorpha sp., assembly GCA_041744015.1. Lineage (GTDB taxonomy): Bacteria > Bacteroidota > Bacteroidia > Flavobacteriales_D > Cryomorphaceae > JBBQZU01. The sequence continues at coordinate 1,287 of JBGTLS010000181.1, forward strand.
TATACCTTAACCGAATCCATCATTGATAAGTATGCACAATATCAGCACTTCACCAATAAATATCCCAGAGTTGTTATTATCAGTAAAGATGATGAGATTCTAAATCCTGATGATGCAATCGCCACACTTAAAGACAAAGCAAAACTACTTGTATTTCCAGATGGCGGACATTCAGGCCAAAAACATATACATATTGTTATAGCAGAAATAATGCTGATTTTTAACATGCATATTATTTGAAATCCCGTGCTATACAACTTGGTAACGAACAAATTCTGTATCACTTCTTCTTTGACTTAATGACTCAAGTTTTGTACATTAATTTCAGCATTAACGGTAGTGGTGGAAAGACCAATACCTACTGGCTCATCGCTTTTGATTTTCATTTCTACCTTGTCCATAATTGACCTTGCCAATTTAGAAACAGACTTCGAAGGATTGGCAAGTACATATCAAAACAATGTCTTACAAAGAGAAATATCTGAAGCTTCTCGCGGAGCAGGGAATTGAATATGACGAGAAATACTTGTTTAAGATATTCAACCACTCCGTGGTTGGATGCCCATTGCCACATATAACACCGCATTTCATGCGGTGCTATTTATATTCAATCCCTCCGGGATTGTGAATAGACACAGGCCTTATATAGATCATGGTCAAGCATGAATTTCATTTTTATATGCGTGATTGGAATATGGCTCCAATGATTTTGTTTGATTAAAAGCCTGAAGGGCTTGAATATAATTAGCCACAGGTGAAACCTGTGGGCCTCGTCAGTGCGTCGTAAAGAACTCTGAAGGAGTTCAATATTTTTTTCTTTTGGCGCTAATACCTGTGGTTAACATCCGAATAAATAAATCACAGGAAGGCGTAAACGGGTGTACGGAACTTGACTTAATGATTTCATTACCTGATGAGAAATGACAACACCTGTCTCGTTTGAATGCGCATGGCTGGGATTTAGCCCACGTTAAGGTCATTTTTGCGTGCCGATCCCCTGATCTAACCTTTTACCCCTGCCTGGAGGCCGACTTTACTTATTCGATAAACTTCATAAATTCTTCCGGGGTCTCCAAATAATAGTCAATAGGCATCAATGATTTTATTTTACTTTTTAAACGAATGATTTCATTGAAGAATTCAATTTCACCAGTAAGGTGTGAATAGTGCATCTGCTTTATAAAACCCATACCGTTTTTCTCGTAATGAAGTTTACCTACCATATTTTCATTGATTCTCTCAATAAAGAAATCT
>JBGTLS010000182.1:0-4931 GCA_041744015.1 Cryomorpha sp.
CATCAGGAAAGGAAGAAGCAGGTAAAAAATGAAAGTTGAGGTGGCTTTCCTACCACTGGCTTCATAATGAATAAAAGAAGCTGCCAAGCAGCGGTCCCATTTACCGGGGGGCTTTAGCCTACCTTTTATGATCTAATTATATAAAACAAAAAGCCAGAAATCCCACCGGAATTTCTGGCCTTTACTTAAAATAATGGTGGTTTATTCTTTTACCAATTTATTGACATAAGTCATGCCTCCAGTGGTGATTTGTACCACATAGATTCCGCTCTGAAGGCGATTAATATCCAACGAATACATTTCGCCTGCTTCCGCATTTACATTTCTTTCGAGAACCCTTTTTCCGGTAAGGTCAAAAACCAACACCTGAAGATGAGGGCTCGCTGTTTCAGGAAGCACAATTTGGACATTCCCGGCACTTGGGTTTGGAAACACACTTAGCAGCTGAACACGGCTTTGCGAAGTGGAAGAAACGAAATCTGAAGATATAAGTCCGGATCTTGAATTGTCTCCTTTGTACGCATTGAAATAAACATTCTCCGGCATGTATTCCAGACCAAGGTCAAAAGCTGTGATGAATACGCTGTCGACACCACCTCCAAAAGTCTGGGTGTATGACAAGGCGGTCAAGTCAAAATTGCCATCGTTGTCAATATCGCCCAGCAGTGCAGAATTTAAATAGGTAAGTCCATTGGTGCGCAATGGGAACCCTTCCAACTCGCCGGAGCCATCCATGGCGTATGCATGAATAAATCCCATTCCATTCTCAAGCTCAAAAGTGTTGCTCGTGAATATCAGGTCTACCACGCCATTGTTATCAATATCGGCAATGGTGATGACGCCTTCATTTCCGCCATTTTTGTTGATTGGGAAATTGGCCAGATCAGATCCATCGGAATTAAAGCCGAATATAACATTCAATGGGCCATCCTGACTGGTATTGGGATTTCCCATAAAAATATGGTAATCACCTTCGCCGTTGGCATCAAACACCGAAGGTGGTGAATAGGTCCATCCGGATGCTTCAACAGGCCATCCTTCCACGTATTCTCCATCCGAATCCACCACATAATATTCAGGATTTTCACCGTGGCGACTTCCGACTATTTCATATTTTCCATTTCCGGTGATGTCGACCAGCAAAGGTGACTGATAAGACAGGCTTGATGGTGAAGCAGTCATTTGGGGGAAACCCTCAAGCATATTTCCATTGGCGTCATAAGCCCGTAAAGCCCCGTCAGAAGAAGTTCCTGCTATAACATTCACAATTCCATCCCCATTGATATCACCAATGGAGGGTGTAAAGGCCGGATTGGCAGCCAATTCAACAGGCCAACCTTCGTTCAGTGGTTCTCCGTTCATCTTTATCGCGCGGAGATAGCCTACCCCTGCGGCCACGCGCTCGGTGGTCACAATATCCATCACACCATCTCCATCCACATCCGCCACAGCTGGTGAATTGAGCATCCATTTGTCACTAAAATTAAGTGGCCAGCCTTCTGCTTCCTCTCCATTGGCGTCGAGCAAATGCACCCTTCCAAACGATTGTAAAGCGGCAAGACCTACAGTGTTTACAACAATATCCAGGCTTCCATCCCCATTCATATCCGCGATGGCTGGTGGAAGTGTCATTACACCGGTGAGTAGTTTTTGCCACAGCACCGTGCCATCACCCTTTAAGGCGTAAATTGTTTTATCCGCTCCAAAAATAATTTCCTCCTGACCGTCGTTGTCCAGATCAGCCAGGGTGACCCCTCTGGTGTTCTTAAAAGTGGCATTGGCGGGCAGGCCGAAGGGAAAACCTTCAAGCACCGTTGCTTCACGCGAACTGCTGAGCATATGCGCGGGAATGGTGACATCGCTCAGCTCGATTCGTCCATCTTCATTGATCGTTGCTTTTTTTCCGGCTACCTGCGCTTCCGCGAAAAACAGGGAAGCCGACAAAATCACCGTAAGAAGTAATCTTTTTTTCATAATTATTTATTTTTTTTAAAATGGGTGTAATGAAGGGCTGAATATACAAGCTATGTCCAATTACGACAAGCGCAAGGCCATCCGGCCCCAATAATATCGCGTGATTTCACCGCTGAACCGGTCTGGCATATTCGGGGCTGCAACCTGATTTTAAATTCCATGCGGACTTTTTTATTTACAAAAAAAACGATATCATAAAAAAGTATAAAGCATCCATCTTGAAAACGAAACCTGATCTCACGACACGATATTTTAAAACATAGAGAGAAAAATTTAAAAACTTGATTACCTTTCCTTTAAATAACAAGGTGAGTAGTGCGTATGAAGTATTAAGTACCAGGTACTAAGTATCAAGTACTAGGCTGGGAGTAAAATTAAAATTTCGCTCGTGTTTAATTTAATCGACAGAAGTAAATCAGCTAATCATCTTATCAACCCATCATCTAATCATCTCATCAACTAATCACGAAATCCACTAATCACCAAATCAACTAATCAACCAATCAACCAATTCAACCCATCATCAAATCAACCACTGATGAAAAAAACAACCACCATTTTAGTTCTCGTCCTGATTTGTTCGCAGGTGATAGCCCAGAAAAATATTGATTCCCTGAAAACGAGACTTGCAGAACAAATGTCCGCCCATCCCGGCGACAATCCCAAATTCCAACTAAGGGATTCAATCATCGTTCACACACTCAATTTTTTGAGCGAGGAATACTGGAATATCGATCAGAATATTTCGATGGAGTATGCGCAGAAAACGCTAAAAATGTCCGAAGAGATCGGATACAAACTGGGTATTGCAGGAGCATACCACAGCATGGGAACCATACACACCAATACAGGCAAGCTGGATGAAGCTATCCGCAGTTTTGAGCGTAGTCTGGATATAGCCAGAGAAATTAACAACCCGAAACAGGTTGCCAACAGCCAAATGAATCTCGGAGCTACTTACATGAACCGGGGCAAATTCCCAAAGGCGCTGGAGCATTTTTTGCAGGCCCAGCGCTATTATGACGAAAGTCAGGACATTGAAAATTCAGCCGGATGCCAATTGAACATTGGCATTCTTTACACCCAATTGGGAGAAAATGAAAAAGCACTGACTTATTTCGAAAAATCCATGAAAGGTTTTGATGAACTCAATAGTGATTATGGCAAAGCTTTCGTCTACGGCAGCATTGGTCAATTGTACACGGCCATGGGCCAGCCGGAAAAATCAATGGAAGCAGATTCCATCGCCCTTGAGCTGTGTCGTAAAACGGGTAATAATTATGGAATCGCCAATGCCCTCAACAATCTGGCTTTCGACTATGAACAACTGGGCAATGACCATAAAGCGCTCGAATATTTTCTTCTGGCCCTCGGCACCAATGAAGAGATTGAGAACAAAGACGGAATGTCAATGAATCACTACAGCATCGGCAGTATATACGCCCGTACGAATAAAATCAAAGAAGCCGGATATCACTTTGAACAGTCTCTCCAACTCGCCCAGAAAGTAGGCAGTTTTGTGAATATATCTCTGGCTTACCGCAACATGGCCTCGCTCGACAGTCTGAAAGGCAATTTTCAGGGCGCTTTTGCGAATTACAAGAATTACGTCGCTGCCCGTGACAGCATGTTTAATGAAGAAAACACCCAGGAACTGACCGAGCTTCAAATGACGTATGAATTTGAAAAAAAAGAAGCCCTCGCGCACGCTGAACAGGAGAAAAAAGACGCATTGACAGCCCAGGAAATCGAAAAACAACGCCTGGTGCGAAATGGTTTTGCCGGAGGTTTTGTAGTGGTTCTCCTATTTGCTGTGGTCTTTTTCACCCAGCGAAACAGGATCAAACAAGGGAAAAAACGAAGTGATGAATTATTGCTCAATATCCTTCCCGCCGAAATCGCCCAGGAACTCAAGGAAAAAGGCCGCGCAGACGCCCGCGATTTCGATCTGGTCACCATCATATTTAGCGACTTCAAAGGATTTACGGAACTCTCAGCAAAATTGACTGCCCAGGAACTCGTGGCGGAGATCAACGCCTGTTTTGAAGCTTTCGACAATCTGATGGGAAAATACGGAATTGAAAAAATAAAAACCATCGGAGATGCCTACATGGCCGCAGGTGGCCTGCCCCTCACCTCACCCGGTTCGGTAAAAAACACGGTATTGGCTTCTCTGGAAATGCAGCAATTCATTTCGCGAAGGAAAGCAGAAAACGAAATTGCCGGAAAATCCGCTTTTGACATGCGGATCGGAATTCACAGCGGACCTGTGGTGGCCGGAATCGTAGGGGTTAAAAAATTCCAGTACGACATTTGGGGCGACACTGTCAATACCGCCAGCCGGATGGAAAGCAGTGGCGAACCGGGAAAAGTCAATATCAGTCAGGCCACTTTTGATTTGCTCAAGTCAGATCCGGATTTTGTTTTCGAATACCGCGGAGAAATTGCCGCCAAAGGAAAAGGGCAAATGCCGATGTATTTTGTTTCGTTGAAGGCTGCCTGATAAATTTTTAACCATAGGTGCAAATCAAGCTTTCAATGCGAAATGTGAGTAACCTTATTGATCAAATTGACATGACGAATAAATAATCCTTTTGCAAAATCCAAAATCAGGCGCAGGTTGACCATTCGGTTTATATTTGTCGAAAGATAGGATACACCAGGATGGCTTCGGGAATTTTTGCAATACTGGACGACATCGCCACACTGATGGACGATGTAGCGGTGATGAGCAAGGTGGCGGCAAAGAAAACAGCCGGAATACTCGGTGACGATCTCGCCGTAAATGCGGAAAAAGCTTCGGGATTTGCGTCGAGCCGCGAAATACCCGTACTGTGGGCCATCACCAAGGGCTCTTTTCTCAATAAACTCATTATTCTCCCTGTAGCTTTTTTACTGAGTGCCTTCCTGCCGTGGTTGGTTACGGTCATACTCCTCCTGGGTGGACTCTACCTGGC
>JBGTLS010000183.1:0-3502 GCA_041744015.1 Cryomorpha sp.
AATAAACCCTTCCTGTTGGAGCAACTTTATCGACGTAGCTGTATCTGTTCTCTTGCGTGCTGTTGCCAATCCCTTCTATCCGCGCAATGGCCTGGAAAAAACGTCCATCGATCGATCTTTCCAGTTGGAAATAATCGTTGTTGGTTTCGGTGGCCGTTGCCCAGGAGAGGGTGTGCTCGATGCCATTGGTTTGGCCGGCGAAATAGAGGAAGGTTACGGGGAGGGGGTTTGCTTCGCCATCGGATGATCCGAGGGTGAAGAATCTTTCAGTGAATGTTACTGTATTGAGACTGAGCAAACTTCCTAATTCATCGACCGGATCGAACCCGAAACCGGAGCCGCCAGAAGATTGCCATGCAGTTTCAGTATTATCGTAGTACATCACCACCAGTTTATCATGATCGCCGGGATCATTGCTAACTGCTGAATTTTCACCCCATGACAGTCCGACACGGGCTGTTGTAGTAGATCCTGAATTGCTGTTCACCCTCCAGTGTTCCTGTTTGCTAACAGTTTTAATAAAAGGATCAAATGGAATTAAGTTGTCGACCGGCGGTTGAACAGTAGCAAGGGTATCGTAATATTCCACATTCCATGAGCGTATAGCAGAACGGTTCGACAAAGTAATCGGTCTTAAACGATCTCCTTTGCCCACTGGGAAAATTCTGGAAGCTGTGCCAGATGGTAAATCCATCCACTGCATAGGCCCATGTACAAATGATTCTGGTTGGCCTTTTGTGGGATTGACAATGGCTGTTGGAGTCAATCGCAAAAGACTGTCCACTCCGGTAAATACATGTCCCTCTGTCAGGAAAAGATTAAGACTCACATCTACGTTGTTGTGAAGCTTAAGACCTGCCGGATTGTCTATTTCGAAGTTTCGAAAATTATTTGTTGGTGCTGAAAAGTTACCAGAAATAAATTGTTGTGTTGGACCGTTAAAAACAATCCTTGCCGTTCCCAGGGTGCCGCTGGTATAGGTTCCTCCTGTTTTCAAATAATTACCGCGTAGTTGAAGCGATCCGCCTGTACCTATTGCAACAATTCCTGCTGAATGAACAATATCACCATTGATAACCCGGCGCCCGGGATTACCACTGGTAAAAGTTCCTCCCGAAATATTGAAATTACCGTCTACTTCAAGATAGCCGAGTCCCGTATTAAAGGTACCATTTCGCAAAAAGACATCTCCTTCAACAAAAAAGTTGGTTACGTTTCCATAGGACAATGTTGGACCATCAATGGTCAGGCTGTCGCATATGGTTACGTCATTGTTCGAAATGATTCGGCTTCCAGTTCCTGTTAAGGAAACTGCCCGCACCAATGGAAGACTCGAGAGAATTTCGTAATTGGATGTTCCGTCAAAATTCAAACGGCCACCCGTACAAGTGAAAAATTGGTTGTAGATACCGGAAGGCAAAGCCCCGGTATTTACAAGACTGATTGTCCCGGTTCCTTCCACAATTCCCAAACGGTGCAAATTGGTTTGGAGAATTTCCAGTGTGGCATCGGCTTCTATAATCGTTTTATACAGAACAACCCCATCTACGTTAAACTCGAGTGTATGTCCCGAAACGACGGTTACCTGTGATCCACTAGGTACGCCTCCTCCCGGCACTGCAAGGTTATACACGCCTTCAGGTGTATATGGCATTCCTCCTTCGTCAACTTTTCCATCCCTTGTAGTTAGAAACTGTAGAATATTATCCGGAATGGCCGCATCAATACCGGCGAAATAATCTCCACTGATTCCATTTTCATCGGTATTGTTATAACTGTAAAAGATGATATTTTGAACGGTATTGATGGTTGGCACTTTAAAAGTATTTCCATCGAATATTCTTGCTACAATATAATCTTCCTCCGTATTGGTGCCGGTTACAGCCACATAACTTTGATCATAGTTTAATTCCATGTCCATTCTCAATCCGCTTCCTACATTCTGGGCTTCGATGGAGAAGTACATTTGTAAGACATTGTTTGGATCGAGTACGGCATTTTGCGCAGGCTGAACCAGTCGGAATAAATAGCTACTCTCCGTATTTCCACTTTCAAATGTGTTATCGCTGAAATTTAAACGGATGGGCATATATTTATCCAGGCCTAGTGGAACAAAAAGGTCCTCAGTCGTTGAAGCCGCCAATGATTTTTTCACGCCAAAATTGGTCAGGGCACCCCCGGTACTGATCATATTGTTCTGTCCAAAGGCATTGACCTGAACGAAATTCGCAGCAGTACCCAATTCCAACAAGTTACCATTGAGATTAAATATTCCGCGCTTCATCCGCAGATTTTTTCCAATGGTAAAATTGTGCGATGCTCCGGCAAGTTGTGAAATGCCGGAGGGATTATCCGTGGTAAGGATATCGATATATGATTGTCCTGCTGCCGTTCTTCTCAGCAATTGGTTGCCCGAACCGCTCATGATAAGTCCTTCACCACTTGCGAATTCCACAGTTCCATCTACCGACACGAGACCTTTGGCAGTAAGTGTTTTAGTTCCAAAACTCATAATTCCGGTATCCAAAAAGAAGTTGCCGTTTACGACCAATGAGGAAGAAAAATTTGTAACACCACCCCCAATTCGATCTAAATTGTTCAGGTTGAAAATTCCTGAACCACTCACCGTGTTTAAAATGGAATGATCTAAAATCAATTTCCCATTATCTGACTTCAGAAGTCCGTTATTATCTATATCCCCCCTAACAGTAAGGTTAAAAATCCGTGTGTCCAGGGTACTTCCACTTGAAATACTGAGTTGATCTTCTATGGTGAGATTAGCGGAATACAGACTTACCAAAGGTGCGTTCCCACTGGCGTTGCTGATAAAAAGCGAAGGAATAACCACGGAAGACTGAATACCAATATTCTTAATGGCCGCTCCCGAAGGTGATGCTGCATCTCCAATGATGATATCAGCAACGTCACTGATATTGCTTTGGGTGGGTTGTAAAAGTAAACTTGGTACGGTGGTGCTGTTAATACCGCGAACGAGGATAAACTGTCCCCCGGTTAAATCAAAACGACTACCCCCATTCAACACTTCAAATACCCCCCGGTTTGCGTTCGGTGCATCAAACATACCGACGCGAACAATTCCACCAGATTGGCGGTAGTCCAACACCCCAGCGGTATTTGTAAGACCTCGTCTAACCTGAGAACCAATATTAAGAACGCCTCCGTTTACCTGGATTTTGGCCGTACCCCCGGATGAATATTCAATGTAATTGTTTTCACCCGCTGTATTACCCAGTTCAAAAAGTCCACCATTGATCTTCAGCAAGCCCGCGAGATTCAATCCGATTTGATTTGAATTTATTCGCAGTGTGCCTGCTTCAAGGGCCAATCCGGCTGTTGCGGGAATAATGTAATTTTTATTTCCATTGCTAAGCGTAATACTTGTCGAGGAATGATTTATTGTAAGGAGACCATTTAATAATTCGATGGGCTTCACATCTTCATTGGCAGGCGCACCAACAACGATTTGAGAATTAAATGAAAA
>JBGTLS010000184.1:0-4089 GCA_041744015.1 Cryomorpha sp.
TGGTAGGTTTTCGAAATAATAATTGTAGAGGGTTTGGACCTGACTGTCTGGAAACTTGTCCAGAATGCTGCGGATATGCATGCCTGCCCGGGCCTGCAGGGAATCTGAGAAATTTTTCGCGAAAGCGACCAGGGTATCCGGGGCCACCTGTGATGTATCCGTGAGGTAGAGATGCATCACCAACCGGTTGTTCATCGGGAGCTCTTCGATCGCGACACCGGCCGCTGCCACATCTTCGTTTTGCGGCATGATGTCAAAAATATTCTCTTCGAGCTGGAGTTGAAGCGCCAGATAGACCATCAGGGCAACCAAAGCAGCGAGCATGACTCCGGCCAGGCGCTTGTATTGACGGACAAAAGAGAATAACCAATAGAAGAAATTGCCCATATGCTATTTCACGCTTCCGCAGCTGCACGGTAAGAGGCCAAAACTAGGAAAAAAGGGTATGGTAAACTCTCGGAAAGTGGTACATTAAGAGAGCTCAAAGCTCAGCATGATTTGGATAGAAATCCGGGTGGAAAATATCTGTTGGTATTCTGACGAAATGGAAACCCATATATTTGGACAAAGTTGAATTTACTTTACTTGTGAATCAATTTATTCCATCTGATTATTGTAGTTTATTTGGTTGATGAAGACGGCATTTATATATCCGTATGTGTTGATTCTATTCCTAACCGCTTTTGGTGGAAGGGGGGGATATGGCTGCACCTGGATGTCCGACGTGGTTGTTGTGGAAAAACTGGTGCAAGACTCTTCGATTGTTTTAAAAAAACCCGTCGTTGCTTTTTTGGATCAAAAAGAAGCGGATTACCTGCGAAACCAAATTCAGGAAGGAGATAGTCACTTTGAACTTCGGGAATACGTTCCGGCTATTGAAAATTATCAGGCAGCCCTGGAGAAAGCCAGAGAAATGTCGGATGATCACGCCATAATGCGTACACTTACCGGAATTGGGCACTCCTATTTCTATCAGGGATCCTATGACAAAACGCTCGAATATTATTTACAATCTCTCAATCATGCCGAGGCCTGTGATAACAAAAGCTTTGAAGCCACGGCATACATTAACATCGCGAATGTGATGGGAGAAAAGAAAGAACATCTGCGGGCAATTGGGTATCTGGAAAAAGCGCTGGAAATTTTCAACAGTTTAGAAGATGGTAAAGCCATGGCGGTGTGCTACAACAACATATCCAGTAGTTACATCCAGATGAATGAAGTTGCGCAGGCGCGGGAAAACGCCCAAAAAGCCCTGACCATTCATACGTCACTTGGGGATCGCAAAGGGGAGGCAGCAGGATTTCAGAATATGGGCATTATCTCATTTATGGAAGGTGAATACGATGCTGCGATTGCTTATTACAAATCGGCCCTCAAAATTGGTGAAGACATGGGGGATCGGTATCGCGTGGCCGAATCGCTTGCCGACCTGGCAATTTCTTATCGGCAGGCGGGAAAATATGATGAGGTCATACGTGTTGCTGAAAGAGGTTTGGAGATTTCAAAGGATATCAAAGTGAATATTGCGCAGCGCCTCTTTTATGAAAATCTGGCCGCGACATACGACAGCCTCGGGCAATATAAGGAGGCTTACGAATATCAAAAACTGTACAAACAAATCGACGACAGCATTTATGCCATCAACAACAGGCAGCAGGTATTGGACCTCGAAGCCCGGTACCAGAATGAAAGAAAAGAGAACGAAATTCTGGCTTTGACCAATGATATTTCCCTCCAGTCCATACAGCTTGAAAAAAACCGAAATTTTAAAATTTTCGTCGCAGTCGCCGCTTTGCTCCTGTTGATTTTGTTCGTGGTTTTCTACCGTTTGTATGATCTGCGGGTGAAAACGGCCCGGTTGATGGCACATAAAAATGCCCAACTCGAACTGGCAAACGAAAACCTCTCCGTTTCCGAAAATGCACTAAAAACCCTCAATTCCACCAAAGACAAGTTTTTTACCATTATTGCCCACGACATCCGAAATCCGCTAAGCGCGTATCGTTCCATCACAAAATCGATGGTGAGTTCCTACAATCGTCTGACGGAAGAACAGAAGTTGGCACACATTGAAAGCATTTATCAGTCTTCTGAAAATTTGTACAGATTGCTCGACAATCTCCTGCATTGGGCGGTATCTCAATCGGGAGGACTTCAGGTCAAACCACAGGAAATTGACCTTGGTATAGTGTGTTTCAAAGTCGTCAGGTTACTACAAGCGAGTGCGGATATGAAGGAAATAAATCTGGAATGTGAAGTCCCGGAATATTCATTGGCTTATGCAGATGTCAACATGGTCAGTACAGTGATCACCAATCTCGTGTCAAACGCGATAAAATTCACCCCTCCTCAGGGAAATGTGAGCATTCACGCTGCGAATAAAGATGGTTACCTGATCATTTCTGTGATCGACAATGGACTTGGCATATCTGACGAAGATCAGTCGAAGCTATTTAAAGTTGATGTCGATCAAAAAACCATTGGCAATTCGAACGAAAAGGGTTCAGGAGTCGGACTTCTTCTCTGCAAAGAATTCGTGGAAAAAAATGGCGGAAAAATTTGGGTAGAGAGTTCCCCTGGAAAAGGTTCAACTTTTTGTTTTTCTCTACCCAAATTGCCCCCTGAATCTTTGCAGAATTCTGAACGCTTGTCCTGATTTTTTCCTGAAAGGGAAAACGTTTAAAGCTTCACGAGTTTATGAATTTCTGTTTGACCACCTTCGGAAATGATGCGCAGAAAATAGACGCCGCTTTGAATGTAAGTCATATCCAATTCTATTCTTTCATTTGCTGAAGCGCGGTCCACGACCTGTACCCCGGCGAGGTTGAAAAGTGTCATTTGGTTCACTCCTTCGTAATGAAATTCAACCGTCAAATTGTCCTTCGCAGGGTTGGGATAAACCACGCTTAAATTGGCCTTGTCCGCATTCCTGACGCTGCTGCAGATTTCCACCACCTGGGTGAATTCGGTTAGCGAAGCGCAACCTTCTTCATTGAAAACCTGAACAGAATAGGTGGTTGTTTCGTCTGGCGAAATGGCAATGGACGGGGTGGTTTCGCCTGTACTCCAAAGATATTCGTCACCTCCGGTCGCAGTGAGGATGGCCTCATCACCTGCACAGAGAATGGCTGATGAAGTTTCAACTGTGGCCGAAGGTGCTTCGCAGGCGTATACTTCGAAATCGTCCACCGCCATGGTGCTGAAATCTCCACTTGAAATACCGCGCAAGCGGATGATACATTCCGCAGAATTTATTTGGCCAAGTGCGACGGTATATTCATTCCAGACTTCAAGGCTTGCATCTGCGGTTTCTAATGCAGAAAAGTAACCTTTGCTGACAAAGTTCTCACCGGCATCATCAGAAAACAATACCTCCAGGGAGTCCCCGGGAATAATATTGACATAATGAAATGAAACATTGTAATTCAAATCGCCTTCGAGGTTGACATAAAAGTCGAGATCGGCTGTAGACTGATCCGATGTGGAAGATGGTTCATTAAACAGGCTTTGAAAGATGGCTGCAGTCCCCGAGAAAGCAGGAAGAGAATAAATTGAGGGATCCTCAGGGAACCACGGCAGAAAACCAACGGTAGGATTAGAAGACCAATGATCTGCATTCGGGACGTTGGCAGTACCACAACGATCTTCCCACGGAGCATCAAATGTTTCTGTAAAGGGCACAGAGGCGTATTGCACATCGGCCAGTGTTTCCACAAACACGCTGTTTGATATATCTTCCGCACCATTACAGGTGATTACAAAGCGGTAGTATGCGGCGCTCACGAATGGCAATTGAGCTGAACCTGATACCTGCGTGCTGATTTCGGTCCAGTCACTTTCGTCGGGTGATGTTTGCCAGGAATAAGCAATCCCACTGGCATATTCAGAAGTGCCCGATATGGAAAGTGGTACATTTTGTCCTTCACAGAGAAATTCTGCTTCCGAAGAAAGGGTACCAGCCATGGGTGTGCCTTCGCAAGGCGCTGGTGGAAACCAGGAATACAACAATCCTTCGGATGGCGCAAAATCGGGATTTCCCGGCGTGATGAATGTATAGCCTTCACCTGCCGCATCGCCGGATACCTC
>JBGTLS010000185.1:0-2110 GCA_041744015.1 Cryomorpha sp.
ATGCGGCAATGATTAAAGCGGCTTTGATGATTTGTTACGACAACGCGCTGCTTCAAATGGTAGAAAAGCGGGCTGATCACAAACGCGAACAAACTCCGAAACTCGAAGATGGCACACCACCAGGAACAGAAATACTTGAAAACGGAATCAGGTTTTATGTCGATTGGCTGACCGGTCAAAAAACAGGTTTTTTTATCGATCAGCGAGAGAACCGTGCCCTTATCGGGAAATACGCATCTGGGCGCAAGGTGCTGAACGCTTTTTGTTACAGTGGTGGATTTTCGATGTATGCATTGAAAGCCGGCGCTGCTGAGGTGCATTCGCTCGATAGTTCAGAAAAAGCTATGGCACTGGTGGAAGCTCACCTCAAATTGAACGATTTAGCAAACTCAAATCATTCATCCATTTGCGCAGATGCCATGGTGTATTTTAACGGGGCTCAGGCGAGAGATGCCCGATATGACCTAATAGTTCTTGATCCTCCGGCTTTCGCCAAACACCGCTCTGCGCGTCACGCGGCAGTGCAGGCCTACAAGCGATTAAATGCCAAAGCCATGGAAATAATTCAACCAGGGGGAATCCTCATAACTTTCAGTTGCTCCCAGGTCGTTACTCCCGACCTTTTCAACCACACCATCGCCGCGGCAGCTATGGAATGTGGCAGGTCTGTGCGAATACTTCGACACCTGCATCAACCCGAAGATCATCCGGTCAGTATATTTCATCCGGAAGGTGAATATTTGAAAGGCCTTGTGCTTTGCGTGGATTAACATGGAATCAGGGCCCGAACTTGACAGCTAAATTTGAGAATCAATAGAATTGAGATGAACATCGTTTTTATGGGAACCCCGGAGTTTGCAGTTCCAGCTTTGGAAAGTATTGCGGCAAAGCACTCCATCTCCGCGGTGGTTACAGCTCCCGACCGTCCGGCTGGTCGTGGCAAGCATCTTCGAAAATCAGCTGTAAAAGAAGCCGCTGAAAGACTGAACTTATTAGTGCTCCAGCCGCTTAACCTCAAGAGCCCGGAATTTCAGTCGGAACTAAAGGCATTGAATGCTGATCTTTTTGTGGTAGTTGCATTTCGCATGCTCCCGGAAGCCGTTTGGTCGATGCCACGTTTCGGCACCATCAATCTTCACGCCTCACTCCTTCCCCAGTACCGCGGGGCAGCACCAATCAACAGAGCAATTATGGCGGGCGAAAAACTGACAGGTCTTACCACTTTTTTGATTGAAAAAGAAATTGATACGGGAAATATTCTGGAGCAAGTGCAGATACCCATCGGTGAAATTCAAACCGCCGGCGACTTACATGACCAAATGATGATAGCTGGCGCGGATTTGCTTTTGAATACAATATCAAAAATTGAAGCGGGTACAATTACACCTCTAGAGCAATCGGCTATCAGTGGATCTGAATTGCGGTCTGCTCCAAAAATTTTCAGGGAGGATTGTATCATTGACTGGAATCAAAACGCCAGCGCGGTGCACAACCATATACGCGGGTTGTGTCCGTATCCTGGTGCCATCACTTCCATTTCTGGAAATTCAGATCCCGCATTCAACTTCAAAATATTGAAAAGTGCTGTGTCGGACCAGGCTTCCACCAACAAACCAGGAGCAGTAAAAATCAGGGGAAAGGAAATGTGGGTGGCCACCAGAGATCTCTGGCTGCAGATATTAGAAATTCAGGCACCTGGGAAAAGAGCTTTGCCCGTCGACGACTTTTTACGGGGGTATAAAAACACCGAAGAATTAAATTTTTCCTGAAAGAAAATGGCACTTTGGAATAGCAATTTCGGTCTTTCTGATCAACTCAAAGGGAATTTTGCTTTGAAATAGATGTTTTCAATGGCCTGTAAACAGGGCTTCTGCTCGTTTATTTTCAAGGAAAACCGCGTCAAACGGGCCATTTAGACGTGTACTTATCAACAAAAGCCTTATTTTATTAACAAACAAGCCCGTACAGAGATGGTGTACTTGGTACACATGGTTATTCGTGTAAATTTGCCTTTGTTCAACGACATTTTATTTGTTAACCCTAATTCTTTATTTCTAATGAACAAAGCAGAATTGATTGAAGCGATGGCTTCAGATGCCGGCCTTTCAAA
>JBGTLS010000186.1:0-1789 GCA_041744015.1 Cryomorpha sp.
AAATTACTTAAATTCAATAAGCTCATTTTGCTCAGTTCAGAAATTAAAAAATTCGCTAACGCCCTTTCAGATGCAGCCAAATTTAGCCCGCTTTCATTCAGTTTTAAGTCACCCTCTGGCACATTGAAAATGTTGGGAAGCCTGAAATTGATGATTGGAAGATAACTATTATGATCAATGAGAGGGAGTGCCAGTATAGATATAACCCCGTAATTGAATAAAAATTCTTCAAAGAAACATAGGTATGATTTTATTCCAGATTTTTTATATTCAGAATTGATATGCTGAATCAACTCGCTTTTATGGGAAGAAAGGAATGTTTTCATTTCGCGGTCAAAAGCTCTATCTGATTTCATTTTTTGGTTTTGGTTTGATTTAATCATCCTTAATTACCACCTCTTTTAACTCGCAGAATTTCTTCTTCTGTCAACCCATAAAGCTCATATACCATTTGATTCACGTCATTATTTTGGTAAATAGAATCAAATAGAATTGCTTGGGTTTGTTCATTCGCAATTATTATTGGTACTTGTCCTAAATACTGGGTAAAAAATCGCATATATCCACCTCTTATCTCGTTCGTGAGATTTTTATAGAAAAAACCCATAAGGTTGGAGTTTAATATTGAAAGTAGCCATTTTTTGTCAGCGGATATCATATATCCTGTATTTGCCATGTAGCTGTTTTTTTCGTCCAATGCGAAGGACATCACTTTCGCTATATCAGGAAACATAATCTTCGGCTTCTCAAATTCATCGTAATAATCACAAGCCCTCAACTCCCACCAATAATGTCCTTTGTCGTAACGGGCTTTTGCTCTTGATTCGAATGGGTCAAGCCAGTTCATAACCGCAGGAAAAGCTTCTTTCATCGTCTGTTTGGCATCGGATTCCGAAAGTCCTTCTCCAAACCATTTTCGGGTATCGCCACTTTTGAATAAAATCAAATACTTATCACTCTCCGGCTGCTTATACCTTTTAATATCCCGTCCAGCCAAAAACGGTTTGATCACTTCCGCCGAACTCGGATCTTCTGCAATAAGCCTGTCCCGGGTGGATTGATCAATCACAAAAGCTTCATTCAATCCGGTGAGCACACCGCGGTATATCTTCCCATCCACATATTCTTTTAAAGGCACGCCTTTCGAGCGGATTTTGTCGAGCAGACGCTGCACTTCGGCATTTACGAGGGTCCAGCCTTCGGGGCGCAGTCCGGAGAGCAGGACTTTGTACCGGAGGTCGCGCAGATAGTCTTCCAATCCATTGGGATAATCGAGCGTGGTTACATTTACGGCAGTGAAGTCGGGGAGGGCAGGAGATTTTGCCAGCATCATCACGCAGGGATAGGTAGTGGCTTCTTCGAATACGGGCAGATCACCAAAATCGACGATTTCGGAAATGCGGTAATTTTTCACGTAAGTGCGCAGCGCCATGCCATATCCGGCGCGCATCCACTTGTTGGGCAGAATGTATGCGAACTGCCCGGAATGCGTGAGGATGTTCATGCCCAGCTCCACAAAGTACACGTAGAGATCGGCTGTGCCGGCGTAGGTGGAAAAGTGGTTTTGCAGGTAGGGTTTGAGTCCGGCAAGTTCTTCCTGCCGGATATAAGGCGGATTCCCAATCACCACATCAAACCCCACAAAATCCCCGTCATCATTCAGCACTTCGGGAAATTCAAACCGCCATTCGAAGGCGTTTTCAAATATCTTGTTGGACGATATTTCGTCTCTTTCGGCTTCGAGCTTTTTGAAGCGTTGGGTGGCTTTTTCCAGGTCTTTGATCAGGGT
>JBGTLS010000187.1:0-10251 GCA_041744015.1 Cryomorpha sp.
AATAGAGTCGAGTGGCTGAACCAGAAAGTACAATATCAAGGCGCACGCACTTTTGGAAACCAAGGAGTTGACTATAGTCAATGACTGTTTACAAAAGAAGTGCAACGCAGATATTGGACTTTATGGACAGACACTAATTAAAATGCCAGGCCATACGCAAGGCGATATATGCCAGCGCACGAAACTCCTTAGAAGTTTGTTGTATGGTAGACTCAAATTGTGGGTCACCCCCGATTCCAGAATTCATTGAATTCGTTGTCTCTGTCGTTGAACTCCGAAAAGCATATTGCAACCTGATCGATGAGGAAAATTTAGGCGTGAAGTGATATCCATATTCCGGAGTAAACCCAAAGAAAACCTGGTTAGAAGTATTTGAAACCGATTCGGTTCTTGTTGTAACACGTGAATGAACGCTGAAAAATTGTGGTCCCATACGCAGTCCGACAAATGCTTTGCTGCCCGGTTCATTGAAATAATATTTGGTGGTAATTTCCACTGGCAGGATGTAATACGGTCCGGTTTCGGTTGTTAAAATTATCCAGTTTTCCTCCTGACCCGATACATATATAAACCCGGTATTCAATCCCACGGTGAATTTCGGAAGAACGGTGTAATCAAAACTGCCGGAAACGCCGCCACCCATACCCGGTTTTATATGGTCATATCCGCCTACGGGTATCAATTCGGCGCCGACCGACCAATTGATATTTTGCCCAATCAGGCAGGCCGGAGCGAGCAGAATTGAAATTATAATTGCCAAACAATTCATTGTCGAGGGAATTTGTGTGAAACAAATATGCGATTATGAGATTAAACTGGTTGGTTTTTATTCTTTGAAATGGATAAATTCCACGTGCCAATCATTTAAAAACAGAACTATATTTCGGCAGTAAATGGACTTTGCTGCCGAAATATAGTTTTGTATCTTTGAGATAATAATTATGCCGTAGCCATGGAAAACAAACTTCATATAGAAAGTATTCAGAATCAATTCGGCTCAAAACTGACATTTTCAAGCAGTGATTTGACAAAACTTTACCGTTTTTTTGAACCTGAAGTCAAAACGGCAACTGTCAATTGGAGAATTTATATCCTCGTTCAGGAAGGTATATTAAAAAGAATTGGTCGGGGAAAATTTACGCTCAAAAAAGGAGATGATTTCATTCCGGACTTATCTGGCAAAATGATCTCCCTGTACAAAAAGATAAAGTTGGACTTCCCTTATTTGACTGTTTGTCTTTGGAGTACTTCGGTGTTTAGCGAATTTATGCTTCACCAACCCGGAAAGTATTATCAATTACTGGAGGTTGATAAAGATGCCGTGGAGCGTATTTTTTATTACTTAAAGGACAGAAAATATTCAGTGTATATGGAGCCGTCAGAGGAGTTGATAAGAAGATATATAGTTGATAAAAAAGAGCCATGGATAGTGAAATCACTTATATCTGAAGCGCCGATCCAATTCGTAAATAACATCCCAACAGTCACAATCGAGAAGCTGCTGGTAGATGTATTCTGTGATTCTTTGATATTTGATGCACAGCAGGGATCTGAAATGAATTATATATTTCGTGAGGCATTTGAAAAATATGTGATCAATGAGAGTAAGATGTTGCGCTATGCGAGCAGAAGAAGAAAAAAAAAGGAACTGGAAAATTACCTCAATTCACGTTCTTTAAATCGGTAGCGGTTTAAATTTCTTGCCATCCGCTTGAAATGATCAGTAAAGATTCATTACATATTGATTGGATAACCAGGGCTTCTTTAGCCAATAAAAAAGCTGATAAAATTCTGGTTGAAAAAGTTATCAGAGCGCTCATGCTTGTGGAAGGGTTGGCCTTGCAAAATTTAGATTTTGTTTTCAAGGGTGGTACGGCATTAATGCTGATACTTGATTCTTCAAAAAGACTTTCGATAGACATAGATATAATCATTGAAAAGGAGCCGAAGAACTTAGAAGATGCATTTATGTCATTGCTGGAAGGCCAGGGTTTTACCCGGTTTGAACCTCAGGAACGAAAAACTCAATCTTCAATCCACAAAGCGCATTACAAGTTCTTTTATCACCCCATTTATAAAACTCATGCCACTGAAGAAAGTATATTGTTGGATATTGTATTCGAGAAAGTTGGTTACTCAAATGTCAAATCGACTGAAATTACATCTCACTTTGTTATCACTGATGGTGCTCCGGTTCCAATTCGAGTGCCTTCAGTGGAAGACATGCTCGGAGATAAATTAACAGCATATGCTCCTCATTCCACAGGTATTCCATATTTCGCCGGAGAGACCAGTATGGGTATGGAAATTATGAAGCAGCTTTATGATATCGGTAATCTCATAGACATGGCTTCTGATGGAGCTATTGTTAGAAAAACCTTTGAAAGGATCGCCATTAGCCAGCTTAAATATAGAAACCAGTCAAAATTAACCATCAAAGATGTATTGGAGGATATCTATCAAACTTCACTTTGTCTGGTGAGCAGAGGAGTTGATGGTAAAGGGGATTTCAATCATCTCCAAACAGGAATCCAACGCATTTCCAGATTTATTTTCTCGGAGACATTTCATATCGAAAAAGCAATCGCTTTTGCCTCTAAAGCAGCTTACGTGGCTGCTTTGATCAGAAATGAGAAGACGGAATTGGAAAAATTCAAATCACCGACCATTTTGACAGATTGGGTAATTGGTGATCCTTATTGGCCAAGACTAAATCGATTGAAAAAGTCCAATCCGGAGGCTTTTTTTTATTGGTATAAAATATACAGATTAACTACAGATAAGAATTAATGCGAATTTCTTCAGGATGTTATCTTAGCCATCCATCCCCAGGCATCTTCCTAAACGTTTTATTGCCCACTCAAAAAAAAAACCCGACAATTAAATCGCCGGGCTTTCACAATTCAAAAGAAAAGATCAATTCTGTTCCTGCATCTTCTTGATCAGACTCAAGGCAGAGCCGGCTTTAAACCAGGCGATCTGACTGTCATTGTACGTGTGGTTGGTTTTCACCACATCTTCGGTTCCGTCGGCGTGTCGGAATACCAAGGTCAATTGTCTGTCCGGAGCAAATTCTTTCAAATCAATGATATCAATGGTATCATCTTCCTGAACCTTTTCGTAGTCCTGCTCGTCGGCAAATGTCAATCCGAGCATCCCCTGTTTTTTGAGATTCGTTTCGTGGATGCGGGCAAAGGATTTTACCAGAACCACTTTCACACCCAAAAATCGCGGTTGCATAGCGGCGTGCTCACGTGACGAACCTTCACCGTAATTGTGGTCACCAACAACGATAGTCGGAATTCCGGCTGCTTTGTATTCACGTTGCACAGCCGGAACAGCCCCGTATTCACCTGTGAGTTGGTTTTTCACTTTGTCGGTTTCCTTGTTGAAAGCATTTACCGCACCGGTAAGGGTGTTGTTTGAAATATTGTCGAGGTGTCCACGAAATCGCAACCATGGTCCGGCCATCGAAATGTGGTCGGTGGTGCATTTCCCAAAAGCTTTAATCAACAGGCGCATTCCGGTCAGGTTCTCGCCATTCCAGGGATTGAAAGGATCGAGAAGTTGCAGACGTTTTGAGTCGGGATCTACAGCAACCTTCACATTCGCACCGTCGGCAGCAGGCGCTTTGTAACCCGCATCTTCCACAGAAAATCCTTTTTCGGGCATCTCCATTCCCGTCGGCTCATCGAGTTTTACCTGTTCACCATTCTTATTTGTGAGCGTGTCAGTAAGTGGATTGAAAGTTAAGTCGCCTGCGATGGCCATGGCCGTCACGATCTCGGGCGAAGCGACAAAACTGTGCGTATTGGGATTTCCATCATTTCGTTTTGCGAAATTCCTGTTGAAAGAAGTGATGATGGAATTTTTTCTGTTCGGATCTTTGCTGTGGCGGGCCCACTGACCGATACACGGTCCGCAGGCATTGGCCAGAACCACCCCGCCAATTTTACCGAAAGTGTCGAGAAATCCATCCCGGTCGACGGTAAACCTCACCATTTCCGAACCCGGAGTGATGGTGTATTCAGATTTCACCTGGAGGTTTTTGTCGATTGCTTGTTGCGCAAGAGACGCAGCCCGGGAGATATCCTCATAAGATGAATTGGTACAAGAACCGATAAGTCCCACTTCCAATTCACGTGGCCAACCTTCTTTCAGAACGCGTGCGCCAAATTCGGATATGGGCGTAGCGAGATCCGGCGTAAATGGTCCGTTGATGTGGGGTTCCAGTTCGGAAAGGTTGATTTCAATGACTTTGTCAAAATATTTTTCGGGGTTGGCATACACTTCCGGGTCACCAGTGAGGTGTTCGGCGATGCGATCAGCCAGATCGGCCACTTCAGCACGGCCCGTGCCGCGGAGATAAACCCCCATTTTGTCATCATACCCGAAAGTAGATGTGGTGGCGCCGATTTCAGCTCCCATATTACAAATGGTTCCTTTTCCCGTACAGGAAAGGCTTTTCGCTCCTTCGCCGAAGTATTCCACAATGGCGCCGGTACCGCCTTTTACGGTAAGAATACCAGCTACTTTCAGGATTACATCTTTGGCTGAAGTCCAGCCACTCATTTTTCCGGTGAGTTTCACACCGATCAGTTTCGGAAATTTCAATTCCCACGACATACCCGCCATCACGTCTACGGCATCAGCACCGCCGACACCAATAGCCACCATACCGAGACCACCGGCGTTCACAGTGTGTGAATCGGTTCCGATCATCATTCCACCCGGGAAGGCGTAGTTTTCCAAAACAACCTGATGGATAATTCCGGCGCCGGGTTTCCAGAACCCAATGCCGTATTTGCTGGAAACTGTTTCCAGAAAATTAAAAACTTCAGAACTGTTGTTGATGCTATCTTTCAGGTCGCGCACGGCACCGTGTTCTGCGAGTATAAGGTGATCGCAATGCACAGTTGTGGGCACAGCAGTGGTTTTGCGGCCAGCCTGCATGAATTGCAACAGCGCCATCTGGGCCGTTGCATCCTGCATGGCGACACGGTCCGGAGCAAAATCCACATACGATTTACCGCGTTCATAAGAAGCGGTGGCGTCCCCCTCATCGAGGTGGGCGTAGAGAATTTTTTCAGTAAGGGTAAGGGGTTTGTTGAGAATATTTCTCGCAGCAGCGATGCGGGAGGGAAAGCGTTCATACAACGCTTTTATCATATCAATATCAAAGACCATAGTTGGGAGCGATTATTACAAGTGCCGCGAAATTACCAAAATATGACGAGTGGTTAAAGCATCTCTCTACGGAATCGTAATTTTATCGCAACTTATCACCCCAAATGGAAATTCTTTGAAAACATTATATTTTGAAAATTTTGGCATTGCGCTGAGGTCGATTCGTGGTCAGGCCTTGCGCACGACGCTCACGGTGCTCATTATCGCAGTGGGTATCACAGCCCTTGTGGGGATCCTGACCACCATCGACGCTTTACAGGCCAAAATTGAGAGCGACTTTTCCAGTATGGGTGCCAATACTTTTAATATCCGTTCGAATGTCGGCAACATAGGTGGATCGCGCGGGGGTGAAAGGAAAAAGGTCAATCCGCCTATAACCTACCGCGAAGCCCAGTCCTTTCTGTCATTGTACGATTTCGAAGCGACAACATCGGTTTCCGCCATGGTGAGTTACGTCGCCACTGTGAAATACCAGTCCGAAAAAACAAATCCCAATGTGCAAGTCATCTCTGCGAGCGACAATTACCTGACCACAGCGGGATACAGCCTGGAGACGGGAAGAAATTTTTCGAAAGATGAATTCAGCAATGGCGCCCCGGTGGCCCTTATCGGAAAAGATATCGCAGAAAAACTGTTTAACAAAGGTATGACTGATCCCCTTGGGAAACAGATTTTCATTGGCAGCAACAGGTTTACAGTCACAGGTGTTTTAAAATCCAAGGGTAACAGCATGGGCTTCAGTGGCGACAACCAGGTGCTGATACCGCTGCGCACCGGCCGGCTCAACATGCTGGCACCGAACAGCAATTATGTGATCAATGTGCAAACCAACCGGGCGGAAGTGTTGCCCACAGCGCGCGTTGTGGCCACAGGCCTTATGCGAAATATTCGCGGTGATCGCACCGGGGCTGATGACTCTTTTGGGATTTCGCAAAGCGACAACCTGGCAAACATGGTGATGGATCAACTCTCCATAATTACCATCATCGCCACTGTGATTGGAGCCATTACTTTGCTCGGGGCCGCTATTGGTCTGATGAATATCATGCTCGTTTCGGTTACCGAAAGAACGCGGGAAATTGGCGTTCGAAAAGCAATCGGAGCAAGCGCGGGCATCATCCGCAATCAATTTCTGATCGAGGCCATCGTCATCGGACAGATCGGTGGATTGTTTGGCATCGTGTTGGGTATCGCCATCGGCAATATCATCGCCATGCTGATCGGAGGTAGTTTTGTTATCCCTTGGATCTGGATTATCGGCGGAGTGATTCTGTGTTTTTTCGTAGGCTTGATCAGTGGATATTATCCCGCGAAAAAAGCCGCCGGCCTCGACCCCATTGAGTCGTTGCGGTATGAATAACTGAAGTTTCGCATACCCTTTTCACTCCTATTTTCATACTTCGACACTTCGATAAGCTGGTCACTTCGAGTGATTTTCGACCTTAGAAGATGCCACCGCAGCGCAGCGAGGTGAGCAGATTCTTAGGTTGAAAATTGTATCGAGAAGCTGTGAGAATTCGGTCTGGGAATTATTGAATTCAATCTTGGTGATGAATAAAAAAATTTTGAACTTGTCTATAGTTTAAATTCTCGACGTATGCCTATTTCTAATTCTGTTTTTAGGATGTTTGTGTACATCCTAAAATGTGCGGATGAGACGTTTTATACAGGAGTAACCAATAATTTGGAAAAAAGGTTGGGGGATCATCAATCTGGAAAAAATACGGATAGCTACACGTTTTCGCGACGCCCTGTAGTATTGATGTATTTTACAGGATTTCAAGATCCAGAATCAGCTATTCGCTTTGAAAAAAGAATAAAGAGATGGAGCAGGTCTAAAAAGATTGCTTTAATAAATGGTGACTTTAACCTTTTACCAAACTTATCAAAAAAGAAATTTCTATGAGTTTTTAATCGAGAAGAGGAGGGTTCTTCATCTCTCGAAAGGGTCTCGATACAATTTTTGAATCCGCTACGCTCCTTCAAAAACCACTCGACCTGACACCAAATGAAGTTATATCAGATCAAAAGAAGCGAAGAGGTGAACAGAAATTATTGCGCGAAACATGCGTGAATAAAACTCACCCCAGCGATTTCCACAAATAAAAACAGGCCACCGTGCGGTAAGGCGCCCAAATCTCTGCCCGGGAGATCAGGGTGGCATGGCTTTGCGGATTTCCATCGAAAAGGTTTTTTTCCATCGCCTTGCGAATACCCAGATCGCCAATGGGAAAAACATCCGGACGAAACAGGGTAAACATCAGGAACATTTGCGCCGTCCAGACACCGATGCCTTTGATCTTCGTCAACCGTTCGATGACTTCCTCATCGGTTAGATGTTCGAGTTGATTATATGCCTCTGGGTTTTTGTGAAAGGCTTCAGCCAAAGCAAAAACATATGATACTTTTTGGCCGGACAAACCAACTTTGCGGAAGTCTTCCGCAGGAGTGGACAGAATACGAGCCGGATGCGCATCCATTTCCAGTAAATGGAGAAACCTCCCAAATATGGTCGCAGCTGCTTTTACGGAAAGTTGCTGTGAGACGATGGCACTGAGCAGACTTTCAAACACTCCTTCCGGATGCGAAGGTGTGAGCGGACCCCATTGCAGAATAATTGGTGCCAGGGCCGGATCCCGGTGCGCGAGAAATTCGGAAGCTGCGTTCAAATCCATTGTGCAAAACTAGGCGGAATTCAATTGATCTTATTGTCATTTCAACACTTAACTTTGCCGCCATTGAAAAAAAACTTTTAAATCAACGTTTCGCATGAGCAAAAATAACAGTCAACCGAAAGTAGCCTACTTCTGTATGGAATACGGACTGGATGATAAATTAAAGACGTACGCAGGCGGGCTTGGAATACTGGCAGGCGACTATATGAAAGGCGCCAAAGACCACAATTTTCCCATCGTTGGCATCGGTTTGAAATGGAAACAGGGATATACCGATCAGTACATTGACAAGGACGGAAAACCTTTCGACAGTTATAAAAATCAGGTTTACGACTTTCTGAAAGACACCGGCGTTACCGTGACCGTAAAAATCCGTCAGCGTGATGTGCGCTGCAAAGTATGGCTTTGCGAATCTTTTGGAAATGCCCCGCTTTATTTATTGGATACCGATCTTCCGGGAAATGAAGACGGATGGATCACAGGTCAGCTCTACGGCTGGTTTGGTGAAGAGCGCATAGCCCAGGAGATGGTGCTTGGAATCGGAGGTGTGAAAGCGCTGCGGGCTCTTGGCATCGATATCGATGTGTATCACTTCAATGAAGGCCACGCTTTGTTTGCCGGTTTTGAACTCGTAAGGGAGAAACGTGAAGCAGGTCTTTCATTTTATGAGGCGGTTGAAAAAAGCAGAAATGAAATTGTCTTCACCACACATACCCCGGTGGTGCAGGGAAATGAATCACACCCGATTGATCGTCTCATGTATATGGGAGCGAATGTCGGAATGACCGTAGAACAATTGGTAAACCTTGGGGGAGCGCCATTCAATATGACAGTTGGTGCTCTTCGCTTATCCCGAAAATCAAATGCAGTGGCCAAACTCCATGGAGAAACAGCGCTGGACATGTGGGCGCATGTAGACAATCGTTCGGAAATAATCCCAATCACCAACGCCATTCACAAGCCGACCTGGGTTGACAAGGATGTGGAAGATGCGGCCGTAAACGGCGGAGACATTTGGGCCGCGCACATGAAATGCAAGAAGGACCTCGTAAAATTCGTAAAAGAGCGCACCGGAGCTGAATTGAATTCTGAGGCCCTGATCATCGGTTTTTCCAGAAGGGCAGTACCATACAAACGGGCCAACCTGCTGTTTCGCGATCCGGAAGTTATCGATCCACTTCTTCGTGAAGGCAAATTGCAAATTGTATATTCCGGAAAGGCACACCCCCTTGACGATATGGGTAAATCTCTGATTCAGGAAATCGTTGGCTTCAGCCAAAAATATCCGAATTCGGTGGTCTACATTCCAAATTACGATATGTCAACCGGCGCAGCCCTCACACGTGGCGCGGATGTATGGCTCAACAATCCCCGACGTCCAAAAGAAGCCAGTGGTACATCAGGAATGAAAGCAGCCATCAACGGGGTGCTCAATTGCAGCATTCTCGACGGCTGGTGGCCGGAAGCCTGCAACCACGGTGTAAACGGCTGGCAATTTGGCGATGCTTTCGTCGGCGAAAACGAAGAAGAACACGACAGGCACGACGGGGATGCCCTTTACAAAGTGCTGCTCGAAGAGGTAATACCTACTTTTTACAATGACCGGCAGAAATGGGTTGAAATGATGAAGCAAAGCATCCTCGATTGCAGAGATGAATTTGCTGTAAAGCGCATGCTGACGGAATACTACGATTTGTTGTACGTAAAAAGTTAGTTGACATGATGATTGGAAAAAGGGAATCGGAATGATTCCCTTTTTTTTTGACCCACGGCAGGGCGTCCACTATATTTTTGCGCACTTCAACGCGTTGATTATGTGGCATCCAAAATCAACATCAAATTTCTTCCCTTTAAATTTTTCAAATCACCGTTTAATTCCATATCCTTGCGGCGAACTAACAAATTTTAACTTCTATGAAAAAGATTTTTTTTGCGCTTGTTGCTGTTTGCCTCATTGGCAACATGTATGGTCAGGAAGAAGGGAAATTCCGTGCTGGAATGAACCTGGGTGTCGCATTGCCTTCTGGAGGTGCTGGATTCCTTATCGATCTGGAACCCAAGTACAACCTGACGGACAATATGAATGTCGGCTTGCGCTTAGGTTTTGCATTTATGGTGAGAGCATTGGAGATCGATAACAATAACGAATTCGATTCAGGTGAATTTTCTGCCAACAATTCTTATCTCGGTACGTTCGATTATTATTTCCCGACAGGAAGTGCCTTCACACCTTTTGTAGGTGCCGGTGCAGGTCTTTTCTCACTTGCCAGTGTGAAAGGTCAAGATGGTGTGGATTTTGAAGGTGGGGCTATTAGCGCCGAAACAAAATTTGGCGCGATGTTGCGCGGTGGATTCGAGGCTGCAAAATTCCGATTTACGCTTGAGTACA
>JBGTLS010000188.1:0-7763 GCA_041744015.1 Cryomorpha sp.
GAGTCGCTTGAACTCTTATCTATCGCCCAAACAGATATCACTTACCTTCCGGAAAATTTGTGGAAGTTTAAAGCGCTCAAAAAACTGGATCTTCGCGGCACTTCCATAACATCATTGCCGGAAGGCCTTGAACATCTCGAAATGATCGACTTCCGAATGTGTGAACTCACAAAGGTTGATCAGCAATTCATAAGCGCACAATATCCCGGGATACCCATTTATTTTTCATCACCCTGCAATTGTTATTAGAAATGAAAGTCACTGTTGAAATTTCAATGTACCCCCTTCGATCGGATTATCAGAATCAGGTGCTCAGCTTCCTTGAAATAATTTCTAAATTTCCAGGTCTTACCATCCGCGTTAATGCCTTGAGTACGCAGATTCAAGGCGATTTTGATGTCGTGATGGAGGCGATAAGAGATTCGATTTCACAAACTTTTTCGCAGGAGATTCGCGCATCATTTGTCATGAAAATCCTTCCGGGTACGATCGATTTGAACTACGTGTATACGGCATAGTGGAACAAATTATTGAAGGAATTTCCGTGGCGTTTGGTGTTGCCTACATCCTCCTCGCTGCCCGAGAGAATGTGTGGTGCTGGCTCATGGGTATCATTAGTTCAATTTTGGGAGTTTGGTTGTTTTATCACACCAGACTTTATGCGGAAGCTTTTCTCTTTTCCTATTATGTTGTCATTGGTTTTTATGGATGGTATTCCTGGCGCAATGCAAAGAAGGCTGGAATATTGCCCATCACCACCTGGTCGGGCTCCCGACATTTAATGGTTATTGGAGTTGGTGCCGTGTTGTTTTTACTGGTTTGGTGGATCCTTCATCATTTCACCGATGCAGTGATGCCTTTGCTCGATTCATTTACCACCGTATTTAGTTTTATCGCCACCTGGATGGTGGCCCGAAGGGTGTTGGAAAATTGGATATACTGGATCGTAATCGATGCGCTTACCATTTATTTATACCTTTCACGAGGCCTGGAGTTTTATGCGATTTTGTCTTTCGTATACACTATCCTGGCCATATATGGGTTCTATCACTGGCGAAAAAACTTTCGTCAACAGATTGCGTTAAATGAAATTGATTAAAGTGGCCATTACCGGGCCGGAGTCTACGGGAAAATCAGCATTGTCAGAAGCTTTGTCGGTTCATTACAAAACCAGTTATGCGGCGGAATATGCCCGCGAATATCTTACGCGGACAAATGGTCTCTACGATTTACAGGATATGACACGGATCTATGAAGGCCAGATTGAGCTCGAGGAAATAGCCAAGGACAATGCCAATGTGTTCTGCTTCTTTGATACAGATATGCTGGTATTAAAAGTTTGGTCGCAATTCCGGTTTGGGCTGGTGCCCGCTGCAATTGATCAGGCTTTTATGCAGCGAAAATACGATTTTCATTTGTTATGCAACACAGATTTGCCCTGGATGCCAGACGCTTTTCGCGAAAGCCCCGGGCAGGAGGAAAGAGACCTGCTTTATATTATGTATCGCAATTTGCTGCTCGACGCCCAAAAGCCATTTGTAGAAATATCCGGAACCGGAACTATTCGCTTTCAACAGGCAGTGAAAGCTTTGGAATCAAACTTTGCAGTAAGCAACAGATAATTTTCGGGCATCACCCAATCAATGTATTCTTTCTATAACTTTGCACCATCTCACAGGGGTGCCTTACATCCGAAATAGCCGAACGCGGCGAAAGGACAGGCTGAGATCAAACCCTATGTTTCAAGTCTTGTGAAACATGCACCTGATCCGGGTAATGCCGGCGGAGGGAGAAAATTAGTTGGAACTGCTGCTTCCCTGAGTGGTGGCCATAACTAAACAAAATTAAATCATGTTTAAATTTACAATGTACGCTGCCCTCGCAGCAGTGCTCATGCCCGGCATATGCAATGCCCAGGCACAAATCAATGGAATGGTGACCGGCCGGGATGGACAAGCTCTGTCCGGTGCCTATGTGATCATTGAAAACAGTTCAGGCCGCACCACCACGTCGTTTACAGATTACGCCGGGGAATTCAGGTTTAATAATTTGCGGGATGGAACTTACCCGCTGATGATTCGCTATCTCGGATTTGAAACGTACCTTGATACCATCGCGGTTGTCAGTCCTTCCACCCAAATTTCGATTGTCTTGATTCCCTTGCCGTTTTTGACCGATGAGGTCGTGGTGGAGGCTACCCGGCTTGCGCCCAATGCACCCGCGACTTTCCAAAACATCGACAAGGAGGAGTTGAACAAGCTCAACCTCGGTCAGGATTTGCCGTTCATGATCGGCTGGACCCCTTCACTTGTGGCCACCAGCGATGCCGGAGCGGGGATAGGATACACGGGTATTCGGATTCGCGGAAGCGACCAGACGAGAATCAATGTCACCGTGAATGGTATTCCAATCAATGACCCTGAATCTCAGGGCGTATTTTGGGTGAATATGCCAGATCTCGCGAGCAGTTTATCCAGTGTGCAAATTCAGCGCGGGCTGGGATCATCCACCAACGGTTCGGGTGCTTTTGGCGCCTCGATCAATATGGAAACTGCGGGCGTGGAGCAGGAAGCCGGTGCACTGATAAGCAACAGTTTCGGATCGTTCAATACGCGCAGGCATACAGTTCAGTTCAATTCTGGCCGACTCGGAAATGGGTTTGCCATGGAAGGCCGACTGTCGCAAATAGCGTCTGATGGTTACATCGACCGTGCATCAAGCGATCTGCGAAGTTATTACCTCTCTGGCGGATATTACGGCGAAAAAACCATGGTCAAAGCCATTGCCTTTTCGGGAAAAGAAAGAACCTACCAAAGCTGGTACGGAACGCCACAATCCCGGTTGGAAAATGATGTGGATGGGATGTTGACACATGCGGCCAACGAGGGATATTCTGAGGCGCAAACAGAGAATCTGTTGAACTCCGGTAGAACATATAATTTCTACCGGTATGAGAACGAAGTGGACGATTACCAACAGGACCACTATCAACTCCATGCCACCCATATGATTGCACCCCAATTGAAAGTTTCAGTTGCCGGTCATTACACCTATGGTCGGGGTTTCTTCGAGCAATTTCGCGAAGGCGAAGATTTGCTGAACGACTATGGGAAGCCCTACCCGGTGGTGGGGGGTGAGACGGTTTTTGAAACCGATTTGATCAGAAGAAGGTGGCTGGAAAATGATTTTTACGGAAGTACCTATTCACTCAATTATCAGGAGGGCCGGCATGACTTTACCCTCGGGGGTGGCTCGCATTTTTACAGGGGTGACCATTTTGGCGAAATCGTGTGGGCGCAGTTTGCCGGAGAAGTTGCGCACAACGAACGCTATTATGAAGGCGTGGGCAACAAAGACGACCACAGCACTTATCTCAAATGGCAGTACGGGGGAGGTAAGTGGAATTTGATGGCCGACATGCAGGTACGCCAGGTCGATTATGAAACCTTTGGAATTGACAATGATCTGGTGCCAATCGATGTGAAAACCGACTTTTTATTTTTCAATCCAAAGGCCGGGGTACGCTATAATTTGAACAGTCAAAGTGCCGTCTATGCCTACCTCGGGCGAGGAAACAGGGAACCTGTGCGCAATGATTTCATCGATGCTCCGGAAGGGGTAACCCCCACTTTCGAAACCCTGAACAATCTGGAGATTGGATACAATCTGATACGTCCGGGAATAATTGTGAACATCAACGGGTACTATATGGACTATCAAAATCAGCTCGTGGCCACGGGTGAATTGAATGACGTGGGTGCCATCGTCCGCAGAAATGTGGATGAAAGTTACCGTGCGGGTATTGAAGGGGATGTTACTTTCCAGATCGCGCGCAGATTGCACTGGAATGTGAATGCTACATTCAGCAGAAACAAGATTAGAAATTTCGATGAAGTTGTCTATGACTACAGCGTTGACTTTGATATAATCAATACCCGGTATACAGATACCGATATCGCTTTCAGCCCTGGAGTTATTGCCGCCAGCCGCATCATGTGGGAACCAGTCAAAAATCTGGAGCTCGATCTGATTTCAAAATACGTTGGCGATCAATATCTCGACAATACACAGAACGAGGGCCGAAAAATAGATGCTTATACCACAACAGATTTGAGGATTGCTTACAGCATAGAAAATCTGCTTTTCAAAGAAATTCAGGTGAGTCTTTTGGTCAATAATATTTTCAATGCGGAATATTCTTCTAATGGATACACTTACTCCTATATATATGGTACACCTGTGACCGAAAATTTCTTTTATCCCCAAGCCGGAATTAATTTTCTCGCAGGGCTTAACCTCAGGTTTTAAAAAATTTAATGGGCGCTCAGGGAAAGCACTTTTTCCTGCGCTTCTTTAAATTTCTGATGCGGAAGTTCCGGGCCTTCCCAAATGGTGCCGAGTAACACCACTCCGTGGAAACCAAGATCGCTAACCTGTTCCAGCTTGTCCAGTGTAATGCCTCCAAAAGCAAAAACGGGTTGTCTGGCCTGCGGAATCATGATCAACAAGGCTCGTTTGCTAAAGCCACCGGAAAGCGAACTATGCGACACACTATCGAAAACCGGACTGAGGAAAGTGTATGTGTAAGTACGACGATCGTTGGTGATATCGGTAAGTTTGTGATAAGTGCGACTAACAACCATGTCAGGATTAAACCGGCGCTTGAGCCAAAGACGAAAGTGATACATGCGGTTGCGGTGCCGGTGGTTGCGACTGAGATGGATGCCACCGAGTTTGAATTGTTCGGCAAGCGTGTGGTATCCATGCAGTACCAGATTTCTCCGATATTCTTTGGGAAACATTTTGATATAGTCAGACATTTCCCGGCGTGACATTTTCGGTTTTCGGACGTGGAAATGACGCAATCCCAGTTTAAACATGCGGGTGACTTCCTGCACCTCATTATCTACCTCATAAGGATTTGAAATGACGACGATTTCCATCTCAGTTTTTTCTTAACATGCCAAGCTCTTCAATGAGTCGGGGGTTTTCATCGGCACTGTTGCCCAAAACAATCATATCGGCACCGGCTTCATATAAATTGATCGCCTCGATTGACGAACGAATGCCACCACCAACGATTATGGGCAAGCTGACACTTTTGCGAACAGCCGAAACCATGTCTGGCGACACTGATTTTTCGGCTCCACTACCGCCGTCCAGGTAAATAAGTTTCAATCCGAGCATTTCTCCCGCCAGGGCGGTGGCTGACGCTATTTCGGGTTTGTTGTACGGAAGTGGAAAGGAGTGACTGATATAAT
The DNA here is from genome assembly GCA_041744015.1 of Cryomorpha sp. Taxonomy (GTDB): domain Bacteria; phylum Bacteroidota; class Bacteroidia; order Flavobacteriales_D; family Cryomorphaceae; genus JBBQZU01. Next base: position 5,262 of record JBGTLS010000188.1, read on the forward strand.
GTGCAGTGGTCTGAGGTCCGCAATTAACAAGCATATAACCCGTAGGAATCGTTTCCAGTTTCGCTGCACGGATAGCTTGTGCAGCTACTACATGATGTCCGATCAGAAATTCCGGATTTCTTCCGCTGATGAGCGAAAGGAAAAGCATCGCATTGGCGTGCGTATTGATTTGCATGGGGCTGGAAGGGAAAAGCACAACCGGAATTTGTGTTGTTTGCCGTAAGGCTTCCACGGCATTAAAGCGAAGATGTGTGGTTATCAGGCTTCCGCCAAAGAAAAGATAATCCACTTCATGTTTTTCAGCCTTGCGGGCCAGATCGATCAACTCGTCCAAAGAGGAAATGTCATCGGGGTCAATTAGCCTTGCGAGTAATTTTCTGCCTTGTCGGCATTGGGTTTCGATTTGTGAGAGGATGTTCAAAATGCTTGCCGCCAAATGTAGGTTTAATCGATTAAATAGGCCAGCGCGAGATCGCCGGGAAAATAAGAGGCCACCCGATGAGAAAAAAATTGTCCTTTTTTGCTCACATGAACTATAGTTTCCCCGGAAAGAGCATCAAAACTTATAATGTGTATGTCCTTGAAAGGCAAATCAGTTCCATACGTTTTATATACGGCTTCCTTGACTGACCATATAAGTGACAGCGCACGCAGATCATCGGGACTTCCAATTTTGGCAATTTCTGTTTCATCCGTAAACCGCGTCGAAACAATGCGCAGTTTGGGATCAATCCACTGTATGTCAACTCCCGTATTTTTTTGCGAAAGCAGAACTGCTACCGTATATCGGGAATGGCTGAAAGAAATACGCGGTCCGTTAAAAAGGTAAGGTTTTCCCTTACGGTAAAGTTGAATAGCCTGGGGAAATATCCGACAGAGCAGATAGCGCGAGGCGTACCACTGCAATTTTTTTTCCGGATGGTTGATGGCTCTTCCAGCATCGGTATTAAAATCCTGTTCTTCCAGCGAATGTTTGAAAAACGCGAGAGATTCTTCAGCTTCCCAAAGCGCCACTTCCATCTCATCGTGTGAACGGTAATAAACCAAAGGCATGTGATACAACTTTTCCCGATAAGGGATTCTTTCCAGGCAAATATACTGAGCGTTAATTTGTATCTTTGCGCTTCAAAAATTTAAAGATCAAATTAGATGAGCAAGTCTGCGGAAGTCAAGAGATTACCTTACAAAGTAAAAGATATTACCCTGGCTGACTGGGGTCGGAAAGAAATCAGATTGGCCGAGGCCGAAATGCCTGGTCTGATGGCGCTGCGTGAAGAGTACGGAGCGAGCAAGCCCCTGAAAGGTGCACGCATAGCAGGTTGTTTGCACATGACGATTCAAACTGCGGTTTTGATTGAAACACTTGTTGAACTGGGTGCCGAGGTTACCTGGTCGAGCTGTAACATTTTTTCTACCCAGGATCATGCTGCTGCTGCTATTGCTGCCACCGGTGTGCCTGTTTATGCCTGGAAAGGAATGAACGCCGAAGAATTTGACTGGTGTATTGAGCAAACCATTTTTTTTGAAAATGGTGAACCTTTAAATATGATTTTGGATGATGGTGGAGATCTAACCAATATGGTTTTTGACAAATACCCTGAACTCGCTCAGGGAATCCGTGGCCTTTCGGAAGAAACCACCACAGGCGTACACCGACTTTACGAACGTATGCGCAAAGGCACATTGGTAATGCCTGCCATCAATGTGAATGACAGCGTGACCAAGTCAAAATTTGACAACAAATACGGTTGTAAAGAATCCCTGGTGGATGCGATACGACGGGCAACGGATGTCATGATGGCTGGAAAAGTAGCCGTTGTAGCCGGATATGGTGACGTTGGAAAAGGTTCGGCTGCTTCTCTTCGCGGTGCCGGGGCGCGTGTGATTGTTACGGAAATCGATCCTATATGCGCACTTCAGGCTGCCATGGACGGATATGAAGTGAAACCGATGATGGAAGCTGTGAAAGAAGTGGACATTATCGTGACTGCAACTGGAAACAAGGACATCATCCACGGCAAACACTTTGAAGCGATGAAAGACAAAGCGATCGTTTGTAATATCGGACACTTCGATAATGAAATCGACGTGGCCTGGTTGAATAAGAACCACGGACAGTCTAAAATCGAAATCAAACCGCAGGTTGATATGTATACCATCGGTGGTAAAGACATCATTTTGTTGGCGGAAGGTCGTCTCGTGAATCTCGGATGTGCCACTGGTCATCCCTCATTTGTAATGTCCAATTCATTTACCAATCAGGTATTGGCTCAACTGGAATTGTGGAATAACCATGGTGAATATGAGAACAAGGTATATACACTTCCCAAACACCTCGATGAAAAGGTAGCCATGCTTCATCTTGCGAAAATCGGTGTGGTTCTTGAGACTTTGTCGAAAGACCAGGCCGACTACATCGGAGTGGATGTAAAAGGTCCTTTCAAGCCGGATACATACAGGTATTAAGTTTCCTTTAAAATGTAAAATACAAAAGCCCCCAAC
>JBGTLS010000189.1:0-2673 GCA_041744015.1 Cryomorpha sp.
AACTACGGCAGTATATTGCCAGAGATAATACACGAGTGCCGCAGTGGCTATAAAGGATCCCAACCGGAACATGGACAATTGGGTCAACTGCGTTTTAAATTTTGTTACCTTATCCGATGATCCGTCGCGCAGCCGGGTATATATTTCTAATGGATTCATAGCTGGCAAAGGTAATTATTGCACACGGCAATGAAGGAAAAGGAAATTTCTATATTTTAAATGTAGGTTATTTAAATGTATGTACATATATTTGCACTATGAGAATTGAAGATGCCATCCAACAACCCTTATTCAAAACGGCTTATGAAAAAGCTGTCGTAAATATTCTCTATACCGGCAATTGGCTGGTATACAATGATTCCAAGCTTTTCAAAGAATTTGATCTGACCCATCCCCAATACAATGTATTGCGCATACTTAAAGGTCAGCATCCAGAAGCGGCAACAGTTAATCTTATCATCGAGCGCATGCTGGATAAAAGTTCCAATGCTTCCCGTGTTGTGGAACGCCTGCGCTCAAAAGGTCTGGTAGCGCGCAAGACCTGCAAGGCAGACCGACGTAGGGTGGATGTAAAGATCACCGAAAAAGGTTTGGAAATATTGGAAAAGACAACGCAAAAAATGAACGCAGCGCGCAGTGCGCATAACTCACTTTCGGAAGAAGAATCTGAAACACTGAGCAATCTACTTGATAAACTGCGCAGTACAGAAGAATAAACAACAATTCCTAATAAACACAACAACAACAACAACAACTATGAAAACGATGATTTCAACACTGGCAGCAGCTCTGTTTGCTGTAACCACATTTGCCGGAAACGGAAATGGTAACGAAAAAGGCACAACTTATGAAGTAAACACTGAAAAAAGCAAGGTTTTCTGGACCGGCAAAAAAGTAACCGGAGAGCATACGGGAACACTTTCGGTGCAAAGCGGAACGGTGAATGTAGAAAATGGTATTCCTGTAAGTGCTTCTCTCAACATCGATTTCACATCGATCGTATGTACGGATTTGACTGATGAAGGAACCAATAAAAAATTTGTTGGACACCTGAAGTCTGATGATTTCTTTTCAGTAGAGAAGTTTCCGGTAGGAAAGTTTGAAGCAACCAGCTTTACGCCCATATCTGGTGCGAAAGATCGTGAGGCAAATTATACTGTAAAAGGGAATCTGACGATAAAAGGAATTACAAATGAGATTGAATTCCCTGCTTTCATATCCACTAAGGGTGGTGCACTCGTGGCAAATGGAAAAGCTACTTTCGACCGTACGAAATACGACATCAAATACGGTTCGGGATCATTTTTTGAAGGTCTTGGGGACAAAGCAATTTACGACGACGTGGATCTGAATTTCGTCCTGTCGGCAAAATCATAATTTTAGACCATAGCGATTGGTTGGTTTTGTGAGCCGGTTCAGAAATGGACCGGCTTACATGTTTTTCCAATCAGGCTTAATATATCTGACAGGTTGTCTCCGTGGTTTTTGAACAGGAAAGAAGTACCGAAAGTCCACCGAAAAGTATGCGCCATCCAGGACACCTCGCTGTCTGCCAACGAATGCCGGCTGGCCGGGGTCTTCCTCCCTATAGTAATTCACCTCAGTAATCATTATATCTCCAAGGGTTTGATGAAAACTACTTCCGATATAAAAATAACCGCTCTCCTCTGTCCGATATTCCGCGCCCAGACTGCCTATCACAGCCCCTTTGACGAACGATCCCCGTTTGAATGCACGAAAATTGTATGTGCGCTGCAGTGAGCTGATGTCACTTGCGAAGAAATCCACCGAACCACCCATTGCCACGTTTACAAATATTTTTTCTCCTAACTGGACATATATAAGTGCTTTAAGGGGGATTTCATACCCCACCAATCGTACTTCAGTATTGTCATTAAAAGGAGTCTGAAGGTCGTCAATCCGGATGCTGTAATTTCTGCGGGTATAATTGATTCCGGTTTCGATATTCCAGAGGTCGGTAAGTTTTATCCGCAGAATACCCCCAAACCCGAACCCGCCGGAATATCTGTAGACGGCTCTAAAGTTTTGCGCCGGATCTATAAGCACAGTCGAATCGAGATTGAATACATTTGGATTGAGAAGTGTTCTCAGTTCCACCCCCAGGGTGAGTCCCACAATGTCTCTTTGTGGTTGTTGTGCAGAAGCGTTTACTGCCCAGCCAATACACATCAAAAAAAGGATTATTCTTTTGCTTTTCATTAACTACCTACCCTAAGCTTCTGGCCCACGGTGAGGGTTTCATTTCTGGCGATCTGATTTAATTCGCATATCTGATCAATGGAAGTGCCACACTCACGGGCTATCTTGTAAAGATAATCACCTTGGCGCACTTCGTATATCTTTTCATTACCGAATTGAGAAACGGCAAGAAAAGCACCTGATTTGTACAAGGAAATCTCATCCCTTTTCAAACGGTGATTTTTGAAATCAATTATCTGGGAAGGTTTAATTGGCACTCCCTGAAACCGGACTTCAAAATGCAAATGGCTTCCGGTGGAATTGCCCGAACTTCCTCCCAGACCAATAATGTCGCCGGCTTCCACCTCATCGCCCGGGCTCACCTTAAACCGGTGCAAATGAGCATACAATGTTTCGAGTCCATTGTGGTGTCTCACCACCACTACCCTGCCATAACCTTTGTAAAACTTCGCG
>JBGTLS010000190.1:0-2658 GCA_041744015.1 Cryomorpha sp.
AACCTGCCTGATGTCTATGCAGCCGGTGATTGTGCCCAATTAAGTAGTCCGGGTATTTCACGTAAGGCAATAGAACCAGTCTGGTACACGGGCAGAATGATGGGCGAAGTGCTCGGACGCACCCTTGCGGGAAAAAGAACAGCATACAAACCCGGACCATGGTTTAATTCAGCGAAATTTTTTGACATTGAATATCAGACATATGGAATTGTAAAACCAGCCCCGGCTTCAGAGCAGGCACACTGGTTTTGGCAAAAAGAAGGTGAAAACAAATTTGTCACTGTGGCTTACCATCCCGAAACGCTGGAGTTTCAGGGCATCAATGGTTTTGGGGTACGTTTGCTTCACGCTTATTTCGACAGGGCGTTGACAATGCAAATGAATGTCTCTGAAGTCATAGCAGATATGAGTCAGGCCAATTTTGATCCGGAGTTTTACGGTAAGTGGCCCCGTGAATTCAAGTTGGCTTTTGCCAGTGATACTGGAATCGCATTGCAGAAAAAATCACGTTTAAAACAGCTGTTTTCAAGATGAAACAAAAACATTTAAAAGTGCTCGGTGCAACGCTTGCAGTCATTGCAGTGTTGGTTTTCGCAGGTTTGACATTTTATGGAAATGCGGACCTCACGGAAACTTCATTGGAGCGGACAGTGGAATCAAAACACCAACCCCTCATCGATCGGCTCAAAGCTCTACCTGAAGCTCCACCCGCAGAAATGGCCGGCCGGGTTGATGAAGAAATTACCACATACAATACCGGAATCATCGCCCAAAAGGGAATATCGGATGATTATCTTGACAAAGTGCTCAGCAACATCAATGAAGATCCTGCGGAATACAACGAAGCATTTATAGCTGAATATTTTGCTGCTGATCCCGAAGTCGAAAAACGGGTTATTGAAAACACGGGTTGGATGATAGATCGGGAATGGGAAAGCTTTGATGAATTCAACACGCAGTTTCGCCAGAAAATGGACGAAATAAACCGCGGGATTCTGGAAGATCACGGAATAGGGGAGCAGCGAAGAGAGCAGTTTCGGCAGGAAGTGATGGAGAATGGCGCGCCGGGATGGCTGAAAGATGGTCTCTGGGCATGGCTCATTTTTGGGACCGCAACACTGGGCGGCCTGCTTTATATGATACCCGGTGTAAGGAAACAACCGGGAATTAAAAACGATGGCATTTACCACCGCAAGATGCAAAACCGAAAGTGGCCTGCCATCATTTTGTTTGGTTTTCTGGTTGCATTTTATATCGTGCTCTATCAGTTCCCGCAGTATTTTGTAAATCAGATCGTACTGCTTGAACCCCTCAGCCAAAAAATGGCAGGCGTGGCATCGGGCCGCTGGTTTATGTATGGGTTTTTGTACACTTTGGTGATGCTGATTTTCGGTGCGAAAATGATGGTTAAATACCGCGGCAATGCATATCAGCAGTTGCGTACCGCAGTTGTGGTATTCTTCCAGGTGGTTTTTGCCTTTACGCTTCCGCAAATTCTCACCCTGCTCCAAAAACCATCTTATGACATCAAAAGCATCTGGCCATTGGAGTACTCGTTTTTCTTCGATTACCGTGTGGAGCAAATGCTGGAAGCCGGGACTTTTGGGCTGTTTCTGCTCTTTTGGGGCTCAGCACTCGTGCTGATCGCAGTGCCATTGCTCACCTATATTTATGGAAAGCGCTGGTATTGCTCATGGGTATGCGGCTGTGGCGGCCTTGCTGAAACGGCTGGTGATCCATTCCGGCATCTCAGCGACAAAAGTCTTGGCGCCTGGAAAATCGAACGCTGGATGGTGCACGGCGTGCTGGTGCTCGCTGTGCTGATGACGGCGGGGACACTTTACACAACATTTACGGGTGAATCGCAGGTGCTCGGTGTGAATTCCTATGACGTGCGGGCCAGTTATGGATTTTTCATCGGATTTATTTTTGCCGGGGCCGTCGGCACCGGGTTTTATCCCGTTATGGGCAACAGGGTTTGGTGTCGGTTCGGATGTCCGCTGGCCGCTTATATCGGATTGGTGCAGCGCTTCAAATCCCGCTTTCGGATTACCACCAATGGCGGACAGTGCATCTCCTGCGGGAATTGCTCCACGTATTGTGAAATGGGCATCGACGTGCGCTGGTACGCGCAGCGCGGCCAAAACATCGTTCGCGCCAGTTGCGTTGGCTGCGGCATTTGCTCAGCTGTATGTCCACGTGGCGTCCTGAAGCTCGAAAACCGTGACGAAAAAGGACGTGTGAACGACAATCCGATTCTTATAGGTCGTGAAGGCGTTTCGCTCAATCTCTGATGGATAAAGCTGCCGCACCCGCGATAATTGACGTGGTCATACCGGCTTTCAATGAAGCCCAGTCGGTGGGCCTTGTCGTAAACGACATTCCAAAATACCTGGTGAGACATATCGTGGTGGTGGACAATAATTCAAACGACGAGACTTTTCAGATTGCTCAGGCTGCCGGAGCTGTAGTGCTGCGGGAGCCCCATCAGGGCTACGGAGCGGCTTGCCTTTGTGGACTCGCTTTTTTGCGAAAGCAGGATACCCAGCCCGACATTGTGGTATTTCTCGATGCCGATTATTCAGACCATCCCGAAGAGATGCCGGCAGTCGTGCAGCCCATTCTGGACGGAAAAGCCCAATTGGTAATTGGAAGCCG
>JBGTLS010000191.1:0-4150 GCA_041744015.1 Cryomorpha sp.
TGCCGGGTTTTTTAATTTTCACCTATGAATATTGAAAAGCTTTACGCCGTATTTAGGGCAAATCCTTTAATCAGTACGGATACGAGAAAAGATCCGAAAGGCACCGTATTCTTTTGCCTGAAAGGACCTCAGTTTGATGCAAATAAATTTGCCGCTCAGGCATTGGAACTCGGAGCCGCTCACGTGGTAACATCCAGCCACGACCTTACAGATCTCCCCAACGTCACAGTGGTTGAAGATGTATTGATCACTTTACAATTACTGGCCACACACCATCGGGAACAGTTCACTTTTCCGGTCATCGGGCTCACCGGAAGCAACGGAAAAACAACCAACAAAGAATTAATTGCTGCCGTATTGTCCCGGAAGTATAAAACTTTTTTCACACAGGGCAATTTAAACAACCACATCGGGGTGCCTCTCACCCTCCTGTCTATTCCACCCGATGCAGAAATGGCCGTGATCGAAATGGGTGCCAATCACCAGAGAGAAATTGCAGAATTGTGCGCCATCTGCCAACCCGATTATGGGATGATCACGAATATTGGCAAGGCGCATATTGATGGCTTTGGGGGTCTGGAAGGAATTAAAAAAGGGAAAAAAGAACTTTTTGACCACATCGCACAAAACGGAGGTGTGGTTTTCGTCAATGGAGATGATGCCACTTTGATGGGAATGTCTACGAATTTGGATCGATTTATATTTGGAACTTCTCCGGATTTTGATGTGTCAGGCCACCTCATCGAAACTGATATTCACATAGGTTTTCGGTACGCTCTTAAAGATTTCCATTCAACAGATATCCGCACCCACCTCGTAGGCAGTTATAATTTCAATAATTTAATGGCAGCGGTGTCCATTGGGTGTTATTTCAATGTTGATCACGACGATATCAGGGGTGCATTGGAAACATATCAGCCAGGAAACAACCGTTCTCAGCTGGTAGAAACGACGAAAAACAAAGTTATTCTCGACGCGTACAACGCCAACCCGAGCAGTATGGAAGTGGCCATTGGCAATTTGAAAATGGTCAACACACCAAATAAACTCGCTCTACTTGGTCACATGTTGGAATTGGGCGAGGAGAGTGAAAAAGAACATCAGGTGATAATAGACCTTTTGAAAAAATCAAAACTCGATGCCATTCTTGTCGGGGAAAACTTCCGAACTGTGAATTTAAAAGGATATCCGCTTTTTGAAAATTCGGAAATTCTTCGCGACTGGTTGCGACAATATCCCGTGACAAACCACCTGGTACTCGTAAAAGGTAGCCGAATGGCTGCCATGGAAAAGTGTCTGGAAAGTCTTTAATAAGAGTCTGTCAAAAGAGTATGGTGGCTGAGCCAGAAAGTTCAATATCAAGTCCCTAGACCAAGCCAAAGGCATGGGCGCACGCACTTTTGGAACTAGCGCAGCGATCTCACAACCGAAGGGCGTAAACCAAGGAGTTGACTGTAGTCAATGACTGTTTACAAAAGAAGTGCAACGCAGAACGAAGATCAAGTCTTTAGATCAAGCCGCAGTCATGGCCGAAGGCATGATATTGGACTTTATGGACAGACACCAATCAAGCCGTTAAAACAGCCCGGCTAATTACAATTTTCTGAACTTCGCTGGTGCCTTCATAAATCTGGGTGATTTTCGCATCGCGCATCAAACGCTCCACGTGATATTCCTTGACGTAACCATATCCACCGTGAATCTGAACAGCCTCCACTGTGGTTTCCATTGCCACCCGACTGGCAAATAATTTGGCCATGGAGCTCGACAAGTCATAATTTTCGCCCTTGTCTTTGATCTGAGCCGATTTATAACACAGCAACTTTGCAGCTTCAATTTCGGTGGCCATATCGGCGAGTTTGAAAGCAATCGCCTGGTGCTCGTGAATCAATTTTCCAAAAGCTTTGCGCTCTTTGCTGTAAGCCAGTGACAATTCATAAGCGCCACCCGCAATACCGAGCGCCTGCGCAGCTATTCCAATCCGTCCTCCGGAAAGTGTTTTCATGGCAAACTTAAATCCGAATCCGTTTTCTCCGATGCGATTGGCTTTTGGTACTTTGACATCCTGAAACATGAGCGTATGTGTATCGCTTCCCCGAATGCCCAACTTATCTTCTTTCGCACCAACCATGAAACCCTCCATTTCCCTTTCAACAATCAGGCAATTGATACCACGATGGCCCTTATCGGCGTCTGTTTGCGCAATCACAAGATAGATCGAAGCCGTTCCACCATTGGTAATCCAGTTTTTGGTCCCGTTCAAAAGGTAATAATCGCCTTTGTCAATGGCTGTAGTACGTTGGGAAGTCGCATCTGAACCGGCTTCTGGTTCGCTGAGACAAAAAGCTCCGATTTTTTCACCGGAGGCGAGCGGTTTCAGATATTTCTGTTTTTGCTCTTCGGTACCGTAGGTTTCAAGACCCCAACATACGAGGCTGTTATTTACGGAAACGCACACCGAAGCACTGGCATCAACTTTAGAAAGTTCTTCCAGGGCGAGTACATACGACATTGTATCCATTCCTGAACCGCCGTATTTCGGATCGACCATCATCCCCATGAAACCCAACTCTCCCAGTTGTCTGATCTCTTCGGTCGGAAAACGTTGTTCCCTGTCTCTGTCTATCACTCCAGGTTTGAGGACGTTTTGGGCAAAATCTCTCGCGGCGTCCCTAACAGCGGTTTGCTCTTCACTTAATTCGAAATTCATTGTTGATGGATTTTCTTTCAGGTGCGCAAATTTAGTGATTCCTTTAACAAATGAATCTTTGATATCAACCCAGTGAAAAAAGAACATTATCAGACCGGTCTTGGCATCATGTCGGGTACATCCACCGATGGAATCGATCTCGCGCTATGCCAGTTTTCGGACACGTATGAATTTAAGCTGCTCAGATTTAAAAGCGCTGACTATGATCGCTCCTGGCAAAAAAAGCTGCAAAACGCTCATCTTTTGAGCGGCCTGGATTTGTTGCTTTTACAAAATGAATTTACGCTGTACACCGCGAATGCTGTCAAAAATTTCTTAAAAAATAACAGCATTCAACCTGATTTCATCGGTGCACATGGCCACACCATTTTTCATCAACCTGAAAATGGATTGACTTTTCAAATGTTTAATGGAGCACTGATGGCTGCCGAAACGGGAATTACAACCGTCTGCGATTTCAGGTCCACAGATGTAGCTTACGGAGGGCAGGGTGCACCTTTGGTTCCGATCGGTGATCAAATGTTATACGGCGAATATGCTGCCTGTGTAAATATCGGTGGCATTGCCAATGTCAGTTTCGATGAGAAAGGTAGCCGGGTGGCTTATGACATTGGGCCGGCAAATCTGATCTTAAATTACCTGGCAGCTAAAGAAGGCAAGGCTTATGATGAAAATGGACTGATGGCTTCTTCCGGCCATATGATACCCCAATTGGCAGAGGAACTCAATCAACTCACCTATTATAAGAAGAGCCATCCAAAATCGCTCGGTCGGGAATGGATTGAGGGTATACTGATACCACTGATATCAAAATATGATTTTTCCACTTCCGACCTGCTCCACACCCTCACCAACCACATTGCTATTCAAATTGGCAAAAGCCTGAGCGATCTTTCCGATACTGGAGTAGTATTGGTCACCGGCGGCGGAGCGCACAATGGTTTTTTAATTGAAAGGCTGCAATCTTATACAAAAATGAAAGTTGTAGTTCCGGAAAAAGAACTAATCGATGCCAAGGAAGCCATCGTTTTTGCCCTTTTGGGAAAATTACGTCTGGATGAAAAAGTCAATACTTTATTCTGTGTCACAGGTGGCCGAAAAGACCATTCCGGCGGTGCTGTTTATCTGCCCTGATTTTGCTTGTCACATTTTTATAACAACTACTACCATTCCCCTCTTTGCGTATATGTTTTGATATCTTTGCGCGAATTTTAAAGGCCTTTCCATGCGTGAGCTACTTCAAAAGTTTGAAAAAAAAGAACCCGAAATCGTTTTTGAATGGCACGACGCTGAAACCGAAGCCAAAGGATGGGTTGTAATCAATTCGCTTCGGGGTGGTGCAGCAGGTGGAGGCACCAGAATGCGCATCGGACTCGACCGAAGAGAGGTTGAATCGCTCGCTAAAACGATGGAAGTAAAGTTTTCTGTTTCCGGACCGCC
>JBGTLS010000192.1:0-6453 GCA_041744015.1 Cryomorpha sp.
ACTGTTGGACTTTTCATCCTCATTCCCTTCGTCAGGCCATTTTCATTGAAAAGACTGCTTCTCACGTACTTCCTTCCTATCGGAATGATCGTTACTTTTTGGGATGGAATGGCTTCTGTGGTAAAAGCCATGTCGCGCAAAGACATCATAAAATTTGCAGAAAGTGCCGCGAAAAACGGAATCTCCGTCCAGCATGGATATTTGAAAGGTACCTTTGCCCGCCTTACCTATCTGATCATCGAATGAGCGCATTGTACCAATTGTGGAAATTTACCCGGCCCCACACCATCATCGGTTCGGCTCTGAGTGTGGGTGCGCTTTACCTCATGGCGACGCCATATCCGTCCTGGCAGGATACCCTATTCTGGCTCAGTCTTTTTAGCGCACTTTCGTGCAATATTTTCATCACCGGATACAATCAGGTGGTAGATGTACAGCTGGACAAAATTAATAAGCCATCTCTTCCCCTGGCTTCGGGAAAAATATCAATCCCCTCCGGAAAAATCATTGTATTCGTCTCGCTGATTTTGAGCCTTGTATCGGCCTGGCTGGTTTCCGGATTTTTGTTCATATTGATTGGGACTGTCGCCATCCTCGGCTTTCTGTACTCCTGGAAACGTGTATTTCTGAAACAACACCACACCACTGCTGCACTGGCCATTACGGTGGTGCGCGGCGTATTGGTCAACGTTGGTTTTTACCTTCACTTTTCAGGAATTGAAAAATCCTTTGCCAATATCCCACCTGAAATCTGGTTGATCGTGGTTTTTGTATCCCTTTTCAGTTTGGGTATTGCATGGTTCAAAGACATTCCTGATGTAAAGGGGGACTCCAGCGCAAGGATTCAAACGCTGGTTGTCATCAGTGGCATTCAAAAAACGTATCGCTTCGGTGTATACACGGTGGCTTTGGGCTATGTCATAGGTGCTTTTGCTCCGTTTTTCGTGGAGTTTTACCTGGCCAACTCCGGAATCCTCACCATTGGACACGGTATGCTGGGACTGGCATTTTTGTCGGCAGCCTTTCGCATCAATCCTGAAAATCCGGTTGAAATCCGAAAATTCTACAAGATTTTCTGGGTGTTTTTCTTTTTGGAATACGTGCTTTTTGCGGCAGCCTTTTGGTTCTGAATCAGGAACGATGTTCAAATTCCACCTTGCCAATATTCTCCACCACCTTTCGCAAACGCAGCGTGATATTTTCGATTGAATTTTCTTCGAGAACAGCCAGGTTAATTTTAAACGAACGAAGTTCATCGTCCCCGAGTAAGCGCAAATCATCAGCCGTGCAAAATGTCAGACCGAGCTTGTGCGCCCGGATGAAATGGGCAGTGTCTCCATTCGGACCAAAATACCAGATCTGTTTCCCGCATTTGATCAGTTCATAAAACTTGCTCGTCCGGGCGCTGTGATTCGTGTCCGGATAAAAAACCAGATTCACATCCGATTGGAATCTTTGGATGTCCAACATCTGTTGCCGTGAAACTGGCGGCATCATGCGTGCTGCCGGCAAATCTTTTAAAACATCTGCAACATCCTCCGCGAGAAATGTGAAATAAAAATCGACCGAAAGACCCGGGTTTATTTCGATCAATTGCCGGAAAAGATTATAATACTTTGCCACCCCCAGATAGCAAGCCCCGCCATAAATAAGTTTCAAATGATCGTTTCTGTTTTCCGCATCCAATACAGGAGCGCTTAGAAAATCATCGGAATCATAGCCATGAGGTATTTCCCTGATCGGGGTTTTCAATTCGGGATGAGTTTTGCGAATGATCGATGTGATGTTGGAGTCAACTCCAATGATCAGATCGACCGCATTCAACATGTTCTTTTCCCTTAGTAGTTCACCCTGAAGTTGCTTTGGTGTGAGTGTTGGACGGTCGCGAAACCAGTCATCCCGGTAGTCCACAACAAAAGTCACATACGGAAAATCGCTTTTCAGATTTACCAGAATCGTGCTGTAAGAAAACGGTCCGACGGTTAGAAAAACGGTATCCCGTGCCTCATTTTTTATCAATTCCCGCGCCTTTTCCAGAAAATTTTCTGTCCAGGCATGAGATAAATCAAGATGGTCAAAATCGATTTTCGAAACCTTCCTCCGATCCCGGAAATATGACAAATGCCAACGAATTTTATCGAGGAAATCCTTCGGCAAAACGCGTTTGTAATAGGGCAATTTCTCTCCGCCCGGATTTTTCACGTAGTGGATCTCTGTGGAATCGAGACTTTGCCCGGCTTCTTTTTCACAGGTAAGCACCTGAACATCGATGCCACTGCGCCGCATATATTTCACAAAAAGAAACCACCGCCGGCCACCCACGCGAATCATGGGTGGATAAAAATAGGAGATGACGAGAACTCTTTTCATATCATCAATAACTGATCGCCTCTTCTTCCAGTTCAGCATAAGTCCAGTTGCGCAGGATTTTACCATCCTGAAGTTGCAGGATATTATCAGAATGTTTGAGCGTGGTAAACCGGTGTGCCACGATGATCAGGGTGAAGCCCAAATCCTTGAGAATTTTGATCGTCTGATTGATTTCCTGTTCGGTTTGGATATCAAGGGCTGAGGTAGCCTCATCGAGTATGAGCAATTCAACATTGTGGTACAATGCACGGGCGATAGCGATGCGCTGTTTTTGCCCTCCACTGAGATTTTTGCCGTATTCGTCAACCATGATTTCCGCCGGATTCCGTCCGAGGGTAAACTCATCGAGGCAGGCATTGCGGATGCTGTTTTCCAGGCGGACATGATCCACGGCTTCGGCGGTTTCACCAAAAGCAATGTTTTCAGTGAGGCTTCCGCGAATGAGAAAATGGGATTGCTGCACATAACCAATTTTTGAACGCCAACTTTTGATGTTGCGCTCATTCAGCTCCACCCCGTCGATGCGTATTTTCCCCGCGAGTGGTTTGTAAAACCCGAGCAGGAGTTGAACAAAAGTCGTTTTTCCCGAACCCGATTTCCCAATGATCCCAAGGGTTTCGCCTTTGTTCAGTTGAATATTCAGGTTGTTTAAAAGCGGTGAATCCGGTTCAAACGAAAACGACAGGTTCTGAAATTCGATTCTATCATGAAAATGAACCGGTTCGTGGCTTTCAGTTTTCTGATCATTTGACTGGAGAGGACCTTCAAAAATATCGAAAAGATGTCGGTACTGATCGAGGTTCATCATGGCCGGAATCACCTTTCCCAACGAGGGAATGAGCCTGTAAGAGGCCGTGAGGTAGATGGTGAGAATGGGCAGAATGAGGTCCGGGCGGTTGGAAATATAATACCCGTAACAAAAGATGACAAAAAGCCCAACCATGGTGAGGACTTCGAAAAGTTTGGCGGGCAGGATGCTCAGTACGGCAATACGCTTACCGATATGGTTAAGGGCATTGACGTTTTTTCCAAAATTCCGGATGATGTAACCGGACTTATCGCGGAGTTTGATGTCGACGTACCCGAAAATAGCCTGATAGGTAATTTCCTGCAACCGCGGAATGAGTTCGTTTTGTTGAAGGCCGTAATTGGCCACACGTTTTTTTACGACCCGGTGAAAAATCAGCGCTGCGGGAAGTAAACTGATGATCACCAGCGCGAATACGGTAATGTTGTAAAGGGCGATACCGAAAATAATCGCTATGACCACGACCAGCTCCGAAATAATAAGCAATAACTGCATGATGAGAAACCGCGAAAACTGCTGGGGATTGGTGTTTAGTTCCCGGATCATTTTATTCGAGTCGCGTTTTGAAAAAGCCCCGTAAGGCAGATTGAGCAGGTACGTTAGCGTTTTCCGGGCCATATTTTCGGAAAGGTCAAAGCTAAAAGCCGCCTGACGATGCTGGCTCCAAACGATGAACAAACTCCTGATCAAAAAGAAAAACAGGGCGGATAAAAACAGGGCGAGGGTAAACGATCCCGGGTCTTCGATGCCCGAATAAGTTTGCAGGGTGGACACGATGTTGTCGCCCTCCAGAATTCCCGGATCCACCACCACGGCTATCACCGGAATGAAAACGGCCAGTCCGAAAATGTCCACCACGCTGGTGGTGATGATCACGGCAAAAAGCGAAACGAGTTGACGCTTGTTTTCTCTGGGAAGCAGCACCCGTAAACGTCGAATAGTCCAAAGAAAGGTAGATATCACAGCAAACCGGATTTCACAGTGCGACAAAAGTACGGTAAAATCAACTCGTCAGGTAGACAACAGGTCATCGCGCAAACAATGAGTGATTCAATAAAATCTCCACCACCGAATCAGGACCAAAACGCGCTGTGATGTCTTTTTTAATCGCCACCTGATCATATTGGTCGTACTGTTCATACATCGTTTTCATGGCTTTCGCCAAATCATCCACATCACCTGGGGTGAAAAACAAACCGTTGCGATCGTCCACCAATTCCATCGGTCCCGGAATCCGCGATGAAATCACGGGCAGACCATAACCCATGGCTTCGATAAGAACCACGCCAAAAGTTTCCAGATCGGAAGCCAGCACGAAAGCGTGGCTTTGCGAAAAAAGATTTTTAATACCGGCCCGGTTTTGAAATTTCAGGATCTGCACTTTACCACTGATTCCGAGTTGCGCACAAAGTGCCTCCAGGGTTTCGTGCAGATTTCCGTCTCCGGCGATGATGAGTTTACATGGAAGATTTCCATCGACAAAAGCTTTCGCGAAAGCGCGCACGATGAGCTGCTGATTTTTGATCGGCACCATAATCGCCACGTTGAGAAACACAAAAGTGTCGACATTGCGAAGCACGGGTTCGTGGTTAAAATAGTGATCCGTGAGTGCGTTGTGCAAAACCTCAAATGGAGCGGAAAAAACAGCGCTCATTTTTTCGGCGTAGAAACCCGAGGCCGCAAATCGGCGACCGGCTTTCTGCACAAAATCCTTCAGACTTTCGGGGTTTTCAAAATCATTGGCGCAGGGAAACCGTTCAGCAGTGATATACGAACTGTGCTCTTTGAACCAATAGGGTATGTTAAATTTTTCGGACAAATACCGGGTAATATAGGTGTAATCGAAAATTCCGTGGTGAAAGATCAGGTCGGGTTTTCCAAACTTCTTTATGTATGCGCGAAATTTGAACCCGGCTTTTCTGAGGATGTTTTTTCTGCGTTTATAAGCCGGGTCGCCCTCCCACCGCAAAGGCGCGAGATGGATGGTGAGATTTTCGACAAAGCGTATGTCGGGATGTCTCCGGTAATCCAGTGGATTGCCTCCCCGGGCGACCGATTTTAAATAATTGCCAAGCGTGATTTCCTGTGTGATCATCAGCCCTACCTCTATATCGCGGGAGCTGAGCGCCAGGATCAATTCTTCCATAAACGTGCCCGACGAACTGCTCTCCGTGGGGTACCACGAGGATATGATCAGGATATGTGGCTTGCGGGGTACGATCGGTAAAAAGGTGAAACAAGGATCTGGAAAACACCGCCCCAAATGTAAATCAATCACGCAGCCCCTGCAACCGGTTAAGTTGGTTGAGATTTACAGCAGCATTTCGCGATCAAAACAATACTTTCGAAAGCCTAAAACGAAGTTCGCTTTAAGCGATTTTTACACATTGAATAAAAACACTGGAAGTTCCCTTCAGAGTACCCATCAGGGTGGTTCCCGAAATGGCGTGCCGATCGACCAACCACCTCTGGTGACGGTGATCACCGTGTGTTACAACGCCGCCAAAACCCTCGAACAAACCCTGCTTTCGGTCAAATCCCAGCGATACCAGAATTTTGAATTCATCGTTGTGGATGGAGCGTCGACGGATGAAACACTGGACATCCTCCGGGCGCACGACACCGATATCGATCGCTGGATCAGCGAGCCCGACGGGGGTATTTACGATGCCATGAACAAGGGAGCCGCACTGGCCCGTGGAGAATTTCTCGCCTTTTTGAATGCCGACGACCGGTACCTTCTGGACACCTTGTATTATTTAGCGAAAGCCGCAAAAGGGCATAGCGCGGCGGTATTTCATGGCAACATGGTAAAGGAACGCGTGATTGACGGGGCTGTATATCACCGGGAAGAAAAACCCAATCCGAACTTCATGCCGCGGGGGATGGGCATATTTCATCCGACGTGTTTTGTGAAACGTGCGGAATTTGGGGCGGTGGGTGGTTACAATACGCGGTACAGGTTGGCAGCCGATTACGACCTTTTTCTCCGGCTCTGGCAAAAAGGCCTCGTTTTTCACCACATCGACAAGGCCCTGGCGGTATTTTCCCTCGGCGGAGTCAGCAATGCAGGCTGCGGCACCTACAGCGAAGCGGTGGAAATACAACGTCTCAATAAAACGGGAACTTCAAAGAAAACGATGATATTGTTGTGGAAATGCCGGATGAAAAATGCGGCCAGAAGGATCGTCTTCGCAGCGGCGCGACTGACAGGCCAGGAGGAAAGGTTAAATAAAAAAATTAGTGGAAGATGGCGGTAGTTTCAAAAATCATGA
>JBGTLS010000193.1:0-7010 GCA_041744015.1 Cryomorpha sp.
AAGGCAACTCAGCGACGAAGAAGCTCCGACCTTCTTGAGTGCATGCCTGCGTGAAGGGAGTAATTAGCAATAAACAAACAATCGGCATTTAGTTGAATGCGGCTAAAAAAGCTGCTGCGCCAACTTCAGTTTTGAATTTCAACGATAAATAGTTAAAAAAAACCGCACCCCTCCCGGAACTGCGGTTCTTCTTCATAGAAATTAAATGCTTTAATTCTTTTTCAGGTTTTCCATTTCCTGGTTAAAAGTCTCTTTGAATTTTTCGTAGTCGTAATCGATTTTAAGACGCTCGTCAGAGCCGAGGCGGGAGTTCATGGCGCCTAAAAGTTCCTGTCCACTGAGCTCGAGGGCCACATAATATTTGTAACCGTTCGTGGACGTCACGCGCACAGCTTTTTGGCAAATGGTTTTTGTGCCGTTGAGTTCCTGGTTAATCACTTCGCGGGTGAGGCCTTCAAAACGCTCTTCCACTTCTTCCCTGTTGTTGAATTCGCGGGAGTTTACATAGTTGTCAATGGTGCCTTTTATCGTGGTATTGATCGCAGAAGCGAGGTCAGCCCGTGCGTTGCTCAGGGCTTTCTTTTTGGCAGTAGCCTGGTCCATGCTTTCGCCCAGTCCATTGGCGCGGAAAAATTCATCATTGCTGAAATACTCCGGTCCTGCGCAGTGTTCGCTGATCAGTACTTCACCGTCCGGAGCCTGAATCTTTTCTTTTTTCTTGCAGCCTACAGCTACTGCTCCGACGATCACGAGCATCATGGCCATCCGGCCGATTGATTTGAGTTGTTTTGTTTTCATGGTTTTTGAATGTTTGTCAGGGGTTTATTTTCAGAAATTGTGCCAAATATTTAAGGTTTTCAAAATAAGTCACTTACAAGTTTTCTCATCAGTTCTGACTCGATATTACGGGTTAAATTCTGATAGGCTTTTACGCCCGCTTTTTCATAATCCAGGTCCACGCCTTTAATGTCATCGCGGCTCACTTTATACACAGTTTGGCGTGTAAGGTTATCGGTGATTTCAAGGTTGAGTTGGAGGAGCGCCGTAAAAAATCCCTGAGTTTCTCCACCTTGTCGTGTATTTGCCCTGATAGTAAGGGTAAGATCTGCATCGGCTGCCGTGTTGGCAAACGTTACTCCACGCCGGTTGAGCGAGGTCATCACTGCCGCCGAAAGCGGGTGTCCGGACATTTCTTTCCCCAGATTTTTTTCGGAGACATCCAGAAAAACAGATGGTGCGCGATATTGAATGACTTCCTGTAGATTTTGTCCGCGAAATGACTGAGTGAGCTTTCGCAAAAATGGATCGGACTGGAAGGGTTCGAAAAGCAAATCGGTATCGACAGCCACGACGAGCACATTGTTTGGTCTTTCCTTGTCTGTTTGCTGGATGGGAATTTCGACACGGCCATCCGCGTTTGTGTTCACTTTCCCACGCACGCGCCCATACAGACCAAAATACTCATAGGTCAGCGGCACTGACTCCTGAGGGGCTTCGGATTTGGAATGGGTCACCCGCAAATAGGCCTTTGTCGAAAATCCATTCTGATAATTCAGGGTTAATCCATTTTCGGAAACGAGACGCTGCTCCGTCAGGGCAGTTTTGAGGCCACTGAAGAGGGCATTGTCGAGCAGGAGGGACTGTCCCTGAAACTCGACGCTGTTGTTTTCGCCCCAAAAGTTCTCAAGGGCCTGCAATCCGCGCAGGTAGTAGTCGATGGCAGATGAAAATTGTCCGCTGGTTTCGGCCGATTGTGCTTTCGCGAAAAAATCGAGCGCGAGTTCCTGGGCAGTTTTTTGTTTCTGACGCAGTTTTTCCTGATAGTCGGCTTTGCTGATCCGGTAGTACACCCAATACGTTTTATCGTCCTCCCAGGCATCTACATTTTCAAATCCTTCCAGATTCAGATTGCTGCTCGTCCTGATAGATTCGCGAAATTCCTGTTCAAATTTATATTCGCGTTCGAGGGTATAGAGCAGGCTGTTGGTATTCACATTCACCTGAATTTCAGATGCGAGGTCGCTGAGGGCGTTGTCTTTGGCTGTGCGCTGAAAATTGGCACCGGGTGTTTTTTGGGCCACACCGATACCGATGTAATAAGTGCCAGACATCGGCCTGTTGTCAACCCAGGCAGGCGAAACCGGAAGGGGAGATTCCGCGACCTGCTTTTGAGAGCCGCAGCTCATCAATACCAGACAAGTGATGAGGAGGATGAAGAGTCTCATGGCGTATTAAGCAAATTCACGATATCCGACGACAGGTCTCTCGCAGCGGCAGCAAAAGCTTCATTCGAGAGTTGATCAATGCTTTTTATTTCGCGGTTGGCACGCATCAGTTCCATCAGGAGGTTTTTGTCACGCTGCGAGGTGATCACCCCATTGCTTCCAGCTGGGTAGAGGTGGGTGACTTCTCCGGGATAAGCGCCGTAATACACCTGCGAGTCGTAGGACTTATCAACGATACGCGAAAATAAAACCTCTCCGGTTTCAAGCGAAATCCCCTTGTACTGAAAAGAAAAAGTGGTTTCATTTCGGTTGTAGTACTCCTGGTACTTCACCGGTCTGTACCGGGTTTCATAATAATGTTTGTCTGTTTCCTTGTTGTGCAATTTTACCTGATAGGCTGCATATCCGTCTTTTTCGGTCACCCGCATTTTGCCCGCAATGGTGTTGTACGACAATACATTGCCGGTTATAATCACTTTTGCCCCGAGCAGATTGCCCACCTGAGAGGCCGTGCGCTCGTCGATGATTCCGCTGAGATTCAGACGTTGTTCTCTCAGGATTACATCCATGTTTTCCCTTTCCACGATGCGGAGAAAGGGATTGTTGGCTGAAGCGAGTTCGGTGATCACAAAAGCGTGCACCCGTTTCTCTACGTCCTTTTTCCCGCTTGAATTTTCAACGGGCATGATCGCCACGGGGTATTTGCCCAGATCCAGACACTCACCGCGCAGCACAGCTACATCCTTGTATCCGGGGTCGGCGCGGAAAATTTCATCAAATTTGTAATAGGCCTGACGGTAATTTCGCGAATCGAATAGTGTCGTACCATCCAAATATACTGGCTCGTTTTTCGCAATATTCTTGAGTTCCCGGAGGTCTTTGTAGTTGGGGTCGAGCAGGGCAATTTCTTTAAAACAGGCGTTTGCTTCATCAAATTTTCTGTCGGCCATCAGGTCATTGCCTCTGTTGTATAAGTTCCTGAGATAAATTTCTTTTACCTCTTCGTAATCCTGGGCATAGTGATTCGCCGCATCGAGTTTGATACCCAGCCGTTGCACCTTTTCGCGATAAGCCTCAGCATCCTGATAGGCCTGAACGGCGGTTTTGTGCTCTTCCATGGCCCGCGCTTTGCTGAAAACGTCGTACTTGTCATTGAGCACGCGTTGCGCTGTCTGGTTCAATCCGATTCGCGCATCCACATTGTTCTGGTTGCGCAGCAGGGCATTGAAATAAAACGTGGCTGCATCCGTATAGAGTCCGGCTGCCTGCAGCTGATCACCTTTTTTGGCGAGCGATTTAGAGCCTGAGCACCCGCCGGCAATTGCCGCAAGGGCAACAAATAACACGATGGAATAAACGGTGAAACGCATATGCGGATTTCCGAAGATTTTTAAAATATTACCTGGTTTCGATGTATTCATTCAATTCATCTATGGACGATTCGAAGGTGAAGGCATCGTTGAGTTTCCAGTAGTTTTGTCTGTCCGGGCATCGGTGATATGCCGCTTTCGCAAAATTGATTTTGCTCTCCTCGTAGGTCATCAATTCCATTACTTTTTTTATCTGATCGACAGACAAACAACTGCTTTTTAAAACCTGGTTGGCCGTGGTGATTTTGCTGTCTTCAAATGATTTTGAGTTGATGCTTTTTACAGCTTCCGCAAAATCGCCACCTGCCATGGCCGTGCATTCGTCTACGACCTCAACCCGCGAAGGTTTTTCTGATGGCATAGTTTCGCTCTGCCGTTCTTTTCTTGTCGTGTTTGTTTGAGTTGTTTCGTATTCAGGAGACTCTTCGGCAATAGCCGCATGCACACCTGCGTCATCATCCATTTTCACCTGCATTCCCACAGCATTTCCATTTACATTGACGTCTATAGAAAATACTTCTGACGACCGCGGTGCCGGGGTTTCAGGTGCAGGAGGAGGAGATACAGACGAAGGTGGTAGTGGAGTGGCCGGTTGAGGATCGACAGGGGTTGGTTGAGTCGGGGGAGAAGGGGCTGAAGCCGTGATGGCAGTAGGCTCACCGAAAGTGCGAATGGCGTAGGTTCCTTTTTTGGTGAAAACAATCATCGCCTTTTGCTCCAGTCCGGATTCGAGCATGATGTTTTGATTTACGGAGCCGAGTGATTTGTCTTCAAAATTGACCTTCACCCGGTGAATATCACCCGTCAGGCCCTGGATTTTGACGTTGGATTGCGGTGCGGAATTTTTGATTTCACCATCGACGCTCACCGTAAATTTTTCGCCGTTTTCCGAAAAGATGATCAGGTTTGAAGTTGTTTGGCTTTTTGCCGAAAGGCCGAATAGAAGCACCAATAACAGATTGATTAGTAGCCCTTTTTTCATGGTTGAGGTTTTTACGAAAGTAGAATTTCAAGTGCTCAGATACAAGCTATATGCCAAAGAGAACGATCAAGTTTTACAGGTAATTTGTTGAAAAGAAATAAAGCCATTCATTCATCTGCGGATTTTGATAGTCATACCTTCGTCCTGCCATAAAAAACAGAGCTCAGCTCATGCAAAATATCCTGATAATCGGGGCAGGTCGCTCCGCAATTTCCCTCATCGAATATCTTCTTCACGAAGCATCCACATATCAATGGCATGTTACCATCGCCGATGCGCATCCCGAGGCGGCCAAAAACATTGTCGGAGATCATGCCTCAGCGACAATAGTGACGCTGGATGCCACGGATGCAGAAGCCAGAAAGGCGCTGATCGAAAAAGCAGATGTTGTGATCAGTATGCTGCCCGCCTTTATGCACGGCCTTGTGGCAAACGATTGCATCACCTTTCGGAAACATCTCGTTACGCCGAGTTACATCACCGACGAAATGCAAAAACTCGAGGGAGTTGTAAAGGAAAACGGTCTGATTTTTTTAGGTGAACTGGGAGTCGATCCTGGCATAGATCACATGTCAGCAATGCGATTGCTCGATGAAATGCGGACTCGTGGGGCAGAAATCACCTGGTTTGAAAGCTTTACCGGGGGATTGGTCGCGCCTGAAAGCGATGACAATCCCTGGAATTATAAATTCACATGGAATCCCCGAAATGTCGTTTTGGCCGGTCAGGGCGGAGCTGTAAAATTCAAGCACAACGGCCGTTTCAAATACATTCCCTATTCGAAATTGTTTCGACGCACGGAGATCATCCACATCCCCGGTTATGGCCGGTTTGAGGGTTATGCCAACCGAAATTCGCTCGCCTACCGGGAATTGTACGGCCTGCAAAACGTACCCACGATCTACCGAGGTACCCTGCGGCGGGTTGGATTCTGCAGGGCCTGGGATATTTTTGTTCAGATGGGTATGACGGACGATTCGTATGTCATGGAAGACTGGCAAACAATGACCCACCGGCAGTTTACCAATAGTTTTCTGGCCTACAATCCCGATGACAGCGTGGAGCTCAAGTTGATGCACTACATGAAACTAGATCAGGACAATGATATTTTCGACAAACTTGAGTGGCTCGGGATATTTGATGACAAGGTCATTGGCCTCGACAAAGCTTCCACCCCGGCGCAAATTCTCCAACGCATTCTCGAGAAAAAGTGGACCCTGAATCCCACCGACAAGGACATGATCGTGATGTGGCACAAAATTCTGCTCAAGGAAAAAGACAGCGATCAGGAGCGGGAATTTCATGCCAGCATGGTGGTGATCGGCGATGAGCAACCCCGCACAGCCATGGCTAAAACCGTAGGCCTTCCTGTGGGCATGGCAGCCAAACTTATTTTACAGAAGAAATTCACCCGACCAGGAATTCACGCACCGGTGACGGCTGATATTTATAATCCGATACTCGAGGAATTGGAGGGGTATGGGATACGGTTTGAGGAGCGGGAAATTAAGGCGTAAGGCAAAAGGTAAAAGTAGAAAGGCATAAGTATGTAAAATCGGGTGGGAAGTTCTAACCAGGAGGCCTAAAGCTCACTAATATGCGATATGTATCTGGCTCAGGCATACACTCACACCATGCCTTACGCCTTACGCCTTACACCTTACTACTTACGCCTTACTACTTTCAACTTCACCTACTAACGTACGCCTAACAACTTACGCCTTGTGCCTTACTACTTACGCCTTACTACTTACGCCTTACATCTATGGCAACACAATCGAAACCACAGAGCTTGGAGTCACAGAGAGATTTGGAAACGCCGGATTTCCAGCTTCGTCTTCCTGTGTTACATCTTCGGTGGAATCACCGTAAATCAGCACATAGACCACATCTCCGCTGTCAATATCGATATCGCTGAGGATGTCGTCTTCGAATGTGAGATTGATCTGTGCGTTTGTGGAATTGAAATGTTCCTGGTAGAGGTAATTAGTCGATGAGATGGTGGCTGAATTGCTGATGAATACGCGGTAACCTTTGGCCTGACCGGTGGGTGGTGGTGCAGGTACCATGGTGGCAGAAACAACCAATTCGTAGGTGGTGTCTGAGCCCGTTACGATGGCATTGAGGTCAAGCGACAGGTTTTGAAAAGCAGTAACGGGTAGTTTTGTAATGGTATATGTAGGAAGCTTCTGACTACCATCTACAACCTCATAGAGTGGGTTTACGGTGCTGATGCGAAGGTTGCGGTTGATGATTTTTCCAAATCCCGGTTTTGAAATAGTCTGGGTGTACAGGCCAACAGGGGCGCTGGACAGGATATAATTTCCAGTGATATCTGCCTCCAATGGAAAACTGCGGAAGCCGGTTTCGAATAAGACCGAAATACCATTTCTTTCAGCGTAAAGCGGCTGGCCAAATTCGTTTTCAACATTG
>JBGTLS010000194.1:0-2911 GCA_041744015.1 Cryomorpha sp.
GGGTTCGTCAACACTTGGTTTTCTGCGCTCTTCGTTTCCTGTATCCGGATTCACACCGATGATTGCCTCAACATCCATAGGCGATGGAAGGATTTCCATTACCATGTCGAGCATCGACTGAACACCTTTATTTTTGAAAGATGAACCACACATCATTGGAACAACTTTTCCAGAAAT
The DNA here is from genome assembly GCA_041744015.1 of Cryomorpha sp. Taxonomy (GTDB): domain Bacteria; phylum Bacteroidota; class Bacteroidia; order Flavobacteriales_D; family Cryomorphaceae; genus JBBQZU01. Next base: position 178 of record JBGTLS010000194.1, read on the forward strand.
GGTAGCCTCTCGCAATGCGTCCAAAATTTCACGCTCCGTCAAAGACTCAGGGTCTTCAAAGAATTTCTCCATCAACGTATCGTTGAACTCAGCGACTGCTTCGAGCAATTTTTCTCGGTATTCAATGGCCTCTTCCATTGCATCTTCAGGAATATCAACTTCTTGAAAGGTCATTCCCAAATCGTCTTCATTCCAAACAATTCCACGGAAGTTGATCAGGTCAACAACTCCTTTGAAATTGTCTTCAGATCCAATCGGAATTTGTAGTGGAATGGCCGTACTGCCCAACATTTCTTTTACCTGCTTGCAAACATTTAAAAAGTCTGCACCGCTGCGGTCCATTTTATTAACGAAACCAATACGTGGAACGTTGTAGTTGTTGGCCAGACGCCAGTTGGTTTCTGATTGCGGTTCAACACCGTCAACTGCGCTGAAAAGAAACACCAAACCGTCGAGCACGCGAAGTGATCGATTCACTTCCACTGTAAAGTCGACGTGACCTGGTGTGTCGATAATGTTTACATGGTACTTCTGATCCCGGTAGGTCCAGTCGAGCGTGGTAGCAGCTGAAGTAATTGTAATACCCCGCTCCTGCTCCTGCTCCATCCAGTCCATCGTGGCAGCACCGTCGTGAACCTCTCCACGTTTGTGGCTTACACCACCATAATAGAGGATACGCTCAGTGGTTGTGGTCTTCCCCGCATCAATATGCGCGGCGATACCTATATTTCTTGTGTATTTTAAATCTCTCTTGGCCATAGCTGTTGTGTTGTCGCTTTTCTAGAATCTAAAATGTGAAAAGGCTCTGTTGGCTTCAGCCATACGGTGTGTATCTTCTTTCTTTTTGAAAGCGGCACCTTCTTCTTTGGCAGCAGCGATGATCTCTGCAGCCAGACGTTGGCTCATGGTTTTCTCATTGCGCTTTCGCGAATAGCCAATCAACCATTGCATAGCCATGGCTGCTTTTCTGTTTTCGCGCACAGGCTGAGGAATCTGGAAGGTGGCACCTCCAACACGACGGCTTCGGACTTCCACCGCTGGCGTAATATTGTTCAATGCTTTTTTCCAAACTTCCAAACCAGCATCTTCTGATTTGGCGTCTACCATTTCGATGGCATCATAGAAAATGTTGTATGCAACATTTTTCTTTCCCTGAAGCATCATGTTGTTTACAAACTTCGTTACCAAAACCTCGTTAAACTTTGGGTCTGGCAGGATGATGCGTTTTTTGGCGGTCTTTCTTCTCATGACTTATTTAAACCTTCCGATTATTTTTGTTTAGGCCTTTTGGTGCCGTATTTTGAACGTCGTTGTGTACGACCACCAACACCAGCAGTGTCGAGTGCGCCGCGCACAATATGATATCTTACTCCAGGTAAATCTTTTACTCTTCCTCCCCGCACAAGCACAATACTGTGCTCCTGAAGGTTGTGACCCTCACCACCGATGTAGGCATTGACTTCTTTACCATTGGTCAACCGCACACGCGCTACTTTCCGCATTGCTGAGTTTGGTTTCTTTGGAGTGGTGGTATAAACACGCACACACACTCCGCGGCGTTGAGGACAAGATGCGAGGGCCGCCGATTTACTCGACTTCACAATTGCGATTCTTCCCTTGCGTACTAGTTGCTGTATAGTTGGCATAATTTAAAAGTTGCTCTTAATCAGATTTTTCGCGCGATAAATAAACCCCAGATGGCTAAATTGGGGGTGCAAATGTACAAGAATAACTGAACAATCCAACATTGGTTTTCAAATAATTTCATCAATTTTCTACGAATTCTCTAGGCCTCCGGCGATCAATCAATAAACCATCCGGACCCAGCTACCCGAAAAGGTTCATTTTGTCAGTTTGGGAAGAGTGGAAATAAGAAATCTTCACCGACAAAATGTCGATTCCGGCCTTAGCCGTGGTCTTTCAAATCAAAAATAGAAACCGAAAGCAATTCAGATTGCTTTGTAATCCTGAAAACCGTGATTTTGATTCTATCGGACTTTCTGATCGCCTTTTGATCCGGATGAGAGCAAGGAGCGCAAGCCAGAAACACCGGATTTCAAACCTTGTTTCAGTATGTTGCCTCCGACATTTGTAAGCCCATCGAGAATATTGGATGTCATCGATTGTCTATTGTTCGACATGCGCAACATGGGCTGTGGTGCAGATTCCTCCCGACCACCCGAAGCAGATAGAAATCTGACACCTGCTGGTTGCGCTATATATGCGTTTTCCGGCTCCGCGCGAACCAGCACTTTTCGCTCTGCTATTCGCTCAAGCTCTTTGAAATTATGACGCTCCAACTGTTCGACATCACAACAGACTTCGGCATTTCTTCTGTTTCTGTTGGGGCGTGCATAAACAGGTTGAATCATAAATAGCGCTGCTTTGTCCAAATACAATTCAGCCGATCCTTCCACCTGCATCAAGCCTATGAAACAGGTTATTCTGTCCGATTTGGCCTTCACACGCACCGATGCATGCAGCCATTCAAACGATGGGAGTGCCTCCACCCATGCGATGTCCAGATTGTCAGCACTGGTTCCACCTGTTGGATCGAGTCCGATTAATAAATTGCCGCGACCTCTGGCCATGGGTAAATGATAATATACACTCAGCTCATAGTCCCAGCCCTCATTGGCACAGAGAGATTGATAGATTCCCGCAATACCATGCATGTGAAGTTTTACGACCTGACTCCGTTGGCCATCCCGCACAATGAATTCGTCTGCATCAA
>JBGTLS010000195.1:0-4001 GCA_041744015.1 Cryomorpha sp.
GGCGGAAGCCGACTGCGTGGTGATCAATATACCACCGGGAAGAAAAAATCCTGATCCTGATTTTTACGCTCAACAGATGCGGTCATTATATCAGGCTTTCGCAAAAACGGGAATTGCGCACCTGATTTTCATTTCTTCCACGAGCGTTTTTGGGGAAACCCAGGCCATTGCGGATGAAGATACGCTTCCTGATCCTTCCACCCTTTCCGGAAAAATTTTGCTCGAAGCGGAAAAGTTCTGGCTTGATAATTTCTCCGGTCGCGTTTCAATTATTCGGCCCGGCGGATTGGTCGGAGGTGCCCGGCATCCGGCGCGTTTCCTTTCGGGAAAAGTCGACATTGCCGGAAAAAATCATCCTGTCAATCTGATTCACAGAACTGATCTGGTTAATCTCACAGAATATCTCATTGAGAATAAAGTGAACCGTACTCTATTTCACGCCGTTGCAGACGGCCATCCAAATAAAAAGGAATATTATACTGGTGCAGCCGAAAAACTGCATTTACCGTTGCCACTTTTTAACGAAAGTGATACCAGCTTCGGCCGCAAAACCGAAGCCTTCAAGACCAAAATAACGACCGGACTCACCTTTCAATACAACGATCCTTATGACATGTTTTAAAAACTGCCTTATTCTCGCATTTCTTCTTTTTTTGTTTTCCTGTGCCTCCGAATCTGCCACGCTGGATGATTTATCGGCCTTCGTGGGCACATGGCATCTCGATGAACAGGGGCGTAACTACACCGAAACCTGGAAGACCGATGGCGACAGACTTTCGGGATCGGCGGTGGAACTGGCTGGAAGCGATACCGTTTTTTATGAAGAAATGACCGTATTTGAGAGGGGTTCGGATGGCTGGGTGCTCGGCGTAACGGTCGCTGATCAAAACAACAGCAGTACCGTATTTTTCCGCCTCACCGAATTCCGGGAAGGTTATTATAAATTTGAAAATCCCAGCCATGATTTTCCCAAACGAATCATCTACGAAGTGAAAGGCGTTGATCGGATGGAAGCGCGTGTGGATGGGGGCGAGGAAGGAGATCAAATTCTGAAATTCGCTTTTGTGAAAAAGCAATAACTGCGATTCTTTGTCGGCTGATTATCGAACTGTTAAAAATTTCTTTTCGTGCTGTTATTGACAGACGTTAGATTATGTTACTTTCGTGATGATCAACCCAAAACCAAAATTTGAACCATGAAACACAACATTGTATCACTCGCCATCGCAGGCGCAGTTTTCGCGGCCTGCAATCCCACACCTTACGAAGTAAAAAGAGAAATTATCATCGACGCACCGGTCGATGTTGTATACGCTGAACTAAATAATTTTAAAAATTTTGTGGTTTGGTCACCCTGGGAAGACATGGATCCCAACATGACTAATACATTTGAAGGGCCGGATAGCGGTGTAGGTGCCAAATACAGCTGGACAGGCAATGACAGCGTGGGCTCTGGCTCGATGGAAATCACGGAAAGCGTGCCCAATCAAAAGGTGGTTAGCAAACTAGTTTTTACAGATCCATGGGAATCAGAATCTGTGAATACCTGGATTTTGGAAGAAACCCCCGAAGGCACCAGAGCAATCTGGACTGTAATTGGTGAATTGCCCTGGGTTGCGTTTGGGATGGGTCAGGATGATATGGATGAAATGATGGGCCCCACCTTTGAAGATGGACTTGGCAGACTCAAAACAATAGCTGAAGAGAAGATTCCCGAAAGTGAATACACCGCTGAGGAACGTGAAGTGTCTGCGCAACCCTATTTTCACATTACAAATGAAGTGGCCTGGGCCGATATGAACTCTGAATTTTTTGGGAGTCGATATGGCAAAATAATGAAGCATTTGGGTGCCGATACGACCAAAATTACAGCTCCGCCATTTGCCATTTATCATGTATGGGATGAAGAAAATAAAAAAGCAAAGGTATCTGTTGCCCTGGCCAGCTCAAGCACCAAACCAGCTAAAGGAGAGATCAAAAAGGACAACACATATGCCGGTAAAGTCGTGATGGTATCCTTTTATGGCAGTTATGATAAAACTGAAGACGCCCATAACTTCGTGGTAGGGGAAATAGATAAAAAAGGATACGATATCGCCGGTAGTCCGTGGGAAGTGTACGTTACCGATCCGATGCAGGAACCTGATACCATGAAGTGGTTGACGGAAATCTATTATCCGGTGGCTCCAAAAGCTGCGATCAATTAAATTTGAGATAGAAAAATCTTTGAAGGGCGCCGCAGGCGCCCTTTTTTATGGCATCCATATCAACGTTTCAATTTCTGCAAATCTGAAAATAATTCGGATTGGACACTTTCGCGCTTTTGGAGAATTTCAGTACCCTGCTGAGATGTATCATCAAACACTCTGTGGTGATTCATTTTGATCCACTTTTCTACCCTGTCGATCATGGGATATGCTGAAGGAAGAATGTAATACGTACGAATTTTATCCTGAACCATTTCAAGACCGAGCGTGTTCAGGTGAATCATATCGTCATGGCGGTAAAACCGGTAGTCGCGCAGTTCGTCGAGCACATATTCGTAAATGGGAATGTACGCGCAGTGATCAAGACCTTCACAAAGCATTTCACACATTCGTACAAGTCGGGCTTTCGATCTTTGGTTGTCGATGGCGCCGTGTCGAAGGTGGCGGACGGGAGAAATGGTGAGATAAATCTGAATTTCAGGATTGACAGATTGCACAAGCTCAATAGCGCCTTTCATTTCCTGAAACATTTCAGATTCGGTCAGAAATCTCTGGTTAAAAAGAGCTGAATCCTGTTTGTGGCAATTGTTTACAACGGTACTCTTATCTTTCATTTCGAAAGCGATGGCAGTGCCGAAGGTGAGAAAAAGTATATCACACTTTCGCAGATGATCACCCAGATTGTGAAGCGACTCATTTACTTTCTGGAGATATTGTTCAGGATCACTGTGGTTAAATACACTGTGAAAATCCGCATGTGCATATTGTCCTTTTCGGAAAATGAGCGCGTCTTCCCGGATATACTCACCCCTGAGAGCAGCGGTTATATGACCCGCCATACTCACAGGATTGAATGAAATTCCCGTTGGATTTACGGCTGTGTCAAACTGCAATTCCTTTAACCATGCTCCGATGTTTTCAGCAAAACAGCTGCCCAAAAAGACAAGTTGGTCCGTATAGGAAAAGCTTCTGATGGCCGGTGGGAAATCTACTGTGGTGCTGAGCTTCATATGGCAAAGAAACAGAAAATGCCTTTCGGTCGGGGTGCCAAATGGGGACAAATAAAAAGAGCGCCCATACGGAGCGCTCCTGATTGAAAATTGATTTTTGAAAATCAGCTGTCCTTAAACCGAAATTTAAATCTGGCATAGTGAATACCCGTTGCGGAGGTATCACTCACGGTGATTTTTTCCAGTTTGTTTTTGACGTAGACGCCCAACTCTTCATGTGAGCTATTCATTTCCAGTACCTGAAGAAGACCATCTTCCTTTACCTGGTATTTTACCATTACAAATCCCTGCATGCGGTCCATTTTGGCGAAAGCCGGATAACTTACACGCTTGCGGATTTCTTTACTGAGACTGGTTGCAGGTTCATTTCCTGCGGCGGGTTGTAGTGCAAATCCCCATGCCATCATCACGGAGAATGCGAGAATTAAATTTTTCATGTTTTGTTTGTTTAATGTTTGCTGCAAATGTCGGACGCGCTGGCCAGCCAAAATGTTACTTGATTTTATTATTTTATGAACTTTAAATCACCGATTTGTGTGTCGTAAGTTACCTTTGGCACCGAACAGACATAGCCCGTGATAAGCAATTCAGCCACACCCATTCTTCAAACTTCCTTATTGCGCTATAGCTACACCGGTCAGGCGGAGCTACAATTTCCCGATATCTCTTGTATGAGGGGAAATCATTTGTTGCTCACCGGCAATTCAGGGGTTGGCAAAACCACCCTACTGCATTTGCTCAGTGGACTGCTTCACGTGCAACAGGGCGAAGTGATAATCGACGG
>JBGTLS010000196.1:0-2508 GCA_041744015.1 Cryomorpha sp.
TACCCCTCATGCTCACCGAGCGCCAAACCCTCACCACCTATTTTCCCATCAAAACGGAAGGCAGGGCTGTGATGCAATTTGATACCGCAGATTATCACCGGTTTCCATACCTCGAAGGAATGTCGACCCAACTCACTTCCAAAAGATATGAAGAAATCGGTCCGGGCATTTTTCTCCCGGATTCGACTTTAATATTGACCGCGCTGCGCCGGATACCATATGCCTCAAAAACAAATACCGATCAACTCAAATTGGTTTCATTTGATTCGAACTGGAAATTTGATGAGGCACTTTCTATTTCGGATTGTAAATGCAATACGGCTTATCCGGCTTTCAACAGCAAAGATTCCACACTGGTATTCTCCAGCGACAGGAAAGGAGGCTTCGGAGGTATGGATCTCTGGAAGTCGAAATTGACCAATGGGAAATGGAGCGAACCGGTAAATCTTGGCCCTGAAATCAATTCTGACGGGCATGAACTCATGCCAACCATCTGGGGCGATACCCTTTTCTTTTCATCCAACAAGCTTTTCAGCGGTTTCGGGGGATACGATTTGTATGGATACCGTTTCTCCTCAGGGGAAGTTTGGAATCTGGGACTTCCCTTAAACGGACCTTATGATGAGCACAGCATGTTCGTCACCGGTCCGGGTGCCGGTTTTATTGTTTCCAACAGGTCCGGGGGAAATAAAAACAACGATATTTTCAAAGCCAAATGGACGGTAATCAAGGAATTTTTTGGTACGCTGAAGGGCCAGATTTCAAGTACCGCCGACCTTTCCGGAAAAGAGGTGCAACTGCTCAGCGAAGACGGGGCCATTCTGCAAAAGGCCGTGATTGACTCACACGGAAAATTTAACTTCAAACACATCAAAGGTCAGGAAGCCTACAGAATCGAAGTGCCAGATGCCAAATTGCCCAATGGAAGCAGACTCCAACTCTACGATGCCACAGACAAACTGATCATCGATGTGACCTCCCGCGAAGACCGGGGATTTTCTTTCATACTGCTTACGCCTGAAGACTATTTCATTGAGAAAATAGTCAATGATGATACGAGCATTCTCAGCGTCGATATTTTTGGAAAAGTAGCGGATGACAGCTCCGATAATCTGGGAGGTTTGAAAATCATCTTACTCGATAGCCTGGGAGACGTTATCGGAAATACCTTTACCAATGCCGATGGAAATTTTGTTTTTGAATCGGTGAGACCGAATGATTCCTATGTGATTAAGACCGATGAATTAAACCTCAACAGTGTGATTCATATCGTGGACAATGAAGGAACCGTCATCAATTCCATCCAGCCCAATGAATCAAACGAGTTCGTATATGTGCGACTCACCTCAAGCGACAATGTGATCACCCTCACAAATGAACTTCAGCAACGGGTGCGTATTTCCGACAAGGACCAGTTTGATATCGGGCACGTTTATTTTGGCCTGGACGAAGCTGTCATTAATGAACAAGGCGCCAGGTCGCTCACACGATTGATAACAATTTTAAAAGGCAACGAACACGTATACGTGGATATGTCGGGACACACCGACTCAAAAGGTTCGGATGCATATAATTTGAAACTGTCTCAAAACCGGATCGATGCGGTCGTACAGTTTTTGGTGGACGGCGGTATTGCAGGCGTCCGACTGACAGGTACAGGATATGGCGAGCGCAAATTGTTAAATCATTGCCGCGACAATGTGGAGTGCAGCGAAGAAGAACACGCCAAAAACCGGCGTACCGAATTCAGGTTGTTTGAAAAAGATTGACGTGACTTTTATCTGATCAGCAACACGTGGCCCTGAAGTTCGAATAACTCTCCCTTGTGTTCGCGAGCCACAATCCTGTATGGATACAGACCCGGAGCTGCATAATAATCGCTGTTAAGATTGGAACCATTCCATCCTTCGTTGATGTTTTCACAATTGAAAATCAACCTTCCCCACCGATCGAAAATTTCCATTTCAAACTGAACTATGTCCAGACCGACAGCTTTAAATATGTCATTGACACCATCCCCATCGGGGGTAAAGGAATTGGGCACATAGATATTTCCGCGCACCCATATCCGAACTGAATCCGTAACGGAGCACCCATCCGGACTCTCTATATTGGCATAAAATGTCGTTGAAATGGGCGGGTCAGCCACCGGGTAATTGCAATTCAAACAACTCAAATAGGCACTCTCGTCCCATACGATGGGAAAAGTGCTGAACGTTTCAAGCATCACGGCGTCTCCAAAATTGATTACATGGTCATTGCCCGCACGCAAATCTGCCCTCGGATAAAGTCGAATGTTTCGCGAAAACGCGCTGATGCAACCGTCTTCGTCACGGCCTGTAAGGGTAATAAGGGTCGGTCGATCAATCTTTGCGGTTGTGGACGCGGCATTCGGGTTGGCGAATAGTTCATTGGGTGTCCAGACATAGAATGAAGCTGGAGATCCATTTACCGAAAACGGGGTGTTATGACAAACAATGCTGTCCGTTGAGAAGGATACTTGGAATT
>JBGTLS010000197.1:0-14092 GCA_041744015.1 Cryomorpha sp.
AATGATCGAATCTCCTACGCTCATATTGTGCAATCTCCGTACTTCAATTGCTTTATCTATAATTTCGTCCGTGATAGGAATTACTTTCACTTTGCTGAAAAATCTTTCCAACAGGGTCAATTCCTGAAGTATAATTTTATGATATCCCAACACTTCAAGGCGCGAAATATTTGAGACTGTTATGTCAAATTTCTTCAGTTTAGCTTGATCTATTCTGCCTTGGGAAAGTGCGATAATGATATTAGAATCAAGCAATACACTATTCATTATTTAAAGAGATCTATCTTTCCGTAGTTCCCGCTCCCATCGTGCAGGATCTTCAATATCCTTGAAAGCATTGAGTTTCGTCAATTCATTAATGGCTTCTAAGGCACTATCCTTGTCTTCAGACTTTTTTTTATTTGATAATGGTAATGGCTTCTCTGGCCGACGGAACTGAACCTGTAGACCAAGACGAGCGGCAAATTGCTCCACTTTTTTAAGAAGGGCTTCATCCGTTCCCGAAACTGTTATTTCCAATAACTTCATATACGTAAAGTTAAATAAAATGCTTCAAGGGCTACAGACCTGGAAAATTCTTTAATTTCTGCAAACAATGTATCATGCTTGACCCAAACATCTCCCAGGAATATCCCAGGAATTTTGAAGAAAACCTTACATGAAAACTTCTCCAAAAGGTTTCTCGGGTATAATGCCCTCGTTTTCACAAGTGAAGAGGTATTCATCGATGGCACCTTTGAAGTCAGCCCGAAGTGTTTTTTCTGTTGCTCCTTCAAAGGAAATGAGACTGTTTATTTCCAGAACACTTCCGAAAAGCAAATCATCTTCAGTACTAATCTCTATACCACCCGGATATCCTTTGTAAGTTAAATATTTCATTAAGTTAATTTGTCAGGGACAATATGATAAAGTAACTATATCCGGTTGTAAAATCCAAAGTTCAATTCACTTGCGAAATATAAAGTCGGATTAGAAGGTATCACATTTTGTGTAACCTTAGATTTCAACTTTTCACACCTAATTCGAAGCGAGAACATTCCAGACTCTAAACCACCTTCTTCCCTTTCCCCGCAACGTAGTCCTTGAGATAAAAAGGCTCGAAATACGCGAGGTCCACGAAATTTTTGGCCTGAAACTTTGCATGCGCTTTAGCGACCATACCGACAGCAGAAGCAGCGATGTCAGGAATAAATTGAAAATGTGTGTTTATACCCAGAATTGGTTGACATTTTTCAGCTCCATTTCCGAAATAAAACACTTTTTCATACGACTTCCCTTCCGGAAAACTTTCAGGAGTAAGGATCTCAGCTCTTGTCGGGAACACTTCTTTGCCCTCACCGTCATATCCTGCACAATACACTTCCATCCGCCTTGCATCAATCATCGGAAGAAGGAGCGTTGAGGACTCACCCTGAAAAAACCGGGTGGCCATCGCTTCCAGTGAATTCACCGCTATAATGGGAATGTTTTTGGCGTAAGCCAGGCCCTTGGCAGCTGAAACCCCAATGCGCAAACCGGTGTACGAACCCGGACCTTCGCTCACCGAAATGGCGTCAATGGCCTCAAAATCCAAACCTGCTTCAGCCATAATTTCCGCGATGAAAACATGGAGTCTTTCCGCGTGGTTGAGTTGTTCTGTGCCATCTTCCCGTTTGGCTGCCACAACACCATCGCGGGAAAGGACGACAGAGCAGTTTTTTGTTGAGGTTTCTATGCAGAGTATCAGGCTCACCGGTTTATTTGGCTTCGTACAAACTTTCTTTTGTGGTTACGGTTACTTTGTCGCCCGGAGATAGTTTTTGGGAAACCACATCGTACGGACCGGTGATAATCTGCTCTCCAGCCTCGAGTCCTTCGAGAATTTCGATGTACTTATCGTCCTGAATACCGGTTTTCACAGCGCGCAATACAGCAGCCCCATCTTTTAAAATAAAAAGACAGGTAACCGGTTTGGCGTCTCCATCCTTTACTTTATCGCCCATGAGCCGTTGGGTGGCAGTTCTATTTTTTCCTGAGGTGGTATCTGTACGACTCGTAATGCTTTCGATCGGCACAGAGATTACATCATCTTTTGTTGCCGTAATGATATCTACTGAGGCATTCATTCCCGGCCGAAATGGTGAAAGTTCAGGCCTCTTCGGATTGATTAAATCCTTGTATGAAGTATTCAAAACGCGGATTTTCACCTCAAAGTTTGTTACCTGATCAGCCGTTGTTCCCACAGATTTTGCTGAATTCGCTATTTCAGTAACAATCCCGGAGAACTTACGATCGAGATAAGCATCCACTTCTATTCGCGATGAATCTTCAAAATTGACGCGCACAATATCACTCTCATTTACATCGACCAACACCTCCATCACATCGAGGTTGGCCACCCGCATGATTTCTGTACCGGTCATCTGCATGGCTCCCACGACCTGCTCACCCACTTCCACAGTCAACCGGGATATGGTACCGTCCATGGGGGCATAAATCGTCGTTCGGGAATATGAATCCCGCGCCTCCTTTACACTTGCCTGGGCCGATTGAACAGAGAATGCAGCTGCTTTGACACTTTGATCCGCAGCGCTGACCTCAGCTTCTGCGGTCTCGAAAGTGGCCAGGGTATTGTCGTATTCCGCTTCGGATATTGCGCCCTGATCGTATAAGTTCTTACTTCGGTTGTAGATGGTTTTGCTGTTGCGAAGTTGGGCTTGTGCCTGAATGAGTCGGGCCTCGGCGTTAGCCTTGTTTGCGCGGGCATTGTTGAGCGCAGCTTCAGCCCTGTCGAGCGCGGCCTGTGCCAGGTCGGGATTGATCTTCACAAGCAGATCCCCTTTTGATACTTTGGCTCCTTCTTTAAACGGGAGTTCCAGTATTTTTCCGGAAACCTCAGAAGAAATAATGACTTCCGTTTCAGGCTGAATTTTTCCGTTGGCAACAACAGTTTCCGTAATTCGGCGCACTTCGGCGTCACCGACAGTGACACGGATTTCGTTGCCATCCTTATTTTTTACAATAGCAAGTATGATCAGGATCACGATGATGATGCCGGAAATCCAGTAAATTCTTTTTCGTTTTTTGGTCATTGGTCAACAAAATAATTATAGCGTGATTGGTTTTCCGAGGTAGAAATCAAGAATTTTCGAACGGAAAACAAAATCGTATTTGGCGCGAAGCATCGCACTTTGCGCATTGGTAAACTGGGTTTTAATTGTATTGAATTCCACGGCATTGATCACCCTTTGTTCATATCGCACTTCGGCATAGCGAAATGATTCGGTTAAGGCCCTTACCGCTTTTTCATTCGCCGCGTAGGTATTCATTGCCGCCCGAGCATCGGCAAAAGCCTGTTCGATATCAAACCTCAGTTGATTTGAAATCTGGGAATAGGCAATATCCGCTTCCAACTGATTAATCTTCGCACGACTCACATTGGCCCGTGCCGCAGAACCGTTAAAAATGGGAATATTGAGATTGAGTTGTATATTCTGATTGAAGTTGTCGTTCAATTGATCGCCAAAAGATTTGGTTCGAAAATCACCCTCCCCGTAAAGAATTTGCGGCTGTAAGCTGAAAACCGTTTGATTGGTTCCCGAAACGGATCCAATGGGTATAAACCCCAGATTGGTTCCAGTGCCTATTATTTCATTGTTGGCACCGGAATATCCAGATCCGATGGCGCCGCTGATCGTTAGCGAGGGTTGATATCCACCCCTTGCTGTGATCAATGCATATTCAGAAGCCCGCCGTCTCGATTCCGCTGCTTTCACCTCTGGCATGGATTCCCTGGCACGCAGATAAATATCCGAGGCCGAACTACCGATCATTTCCATTCCGACGTCGGATAAATCGGGTTGTACCACATCAAAATTCCGGGCATCTTCGCGCGGTAACTGCAGCAGTTGGGTCAGATTAAGCAAAGCCAGGGTCACCGCATTTTCACTGTTGACCAGGGTCAATTCCTCCTGTGCAAGTTGCGACTGAAGATCGAAAAGGCTACCCTGAGGCTCACGACCACCCTCTACAAGCAATTCCATTCGGACCGATTGCTCCTGAGAAATGGCAATTTGATTTTGGCTGACAAGCACATTCTCTTTATTCAACAATACCTGAAGATAAGCCAGGCATATCTGAAGGGAAATATCATTTTTAATCCGATCGAGATCATATTGGCTTGCAGCTATTTCCTCATGACTTTGACGAACCGCATTTCTCTTTGTAAATCCATTGAACAAATCCAGGCTTGATGCCAGGAAAAGATTGTTCGTTTGCACCCGCTCTGAGGCAAATTGATTGGTAAAGGGGTCGATCCTTTGTCCCCAGTTATAACCATGGGTGGCTCCGGCATTCAACGAAGGCAGGAGGTTATACCTATCCTGATCGTAGTTGATTTCTGCGCGCTCAATATTCAGCCTGCTTTGCTGTACCGTAAGGTTGTTTTGCATGGCATAATCAATACATCTTTGAAGCGTCCAGACTTCCTGTGACTGGGCGGAGAGTGCAGTAACAAGAATAAAAAGGAAGGTTAATCGCTTTGACATCTCTATAGAATTTTGAATTTTAAAAGTAAGGCAGTGATGGATTGCGACGACCGATTAAAGTACGAGCGGCATAACAATAATCTAAATGGCTCTAGAGCCGGGTGACCTCAGCTTCCACCCGCCGGTTGGCTTCCGCCTGACGGTTGTTGACCGGTGTGGGAAATATCATTCGTGCATTGCCAAAACCTACATATTTGAGTCTGGATTTTTCGACACCTGCAGCAATCAACTTGTCGTAAATGGCTTCAGCGCGGGCTGCCGATAATTTGCGGTAACGTTTTTTATTGCGCTTGCTTTCCCCGTTTACATGTCCCTGCAACTCAATATGCATTCCCGGATTGACCTCCATAAAGTTTTTAAGCTGGTCAAGCGCAGACTGACTCTCAGGCAAAATTTCCGTTTTATCGCTGTCAAACTTAATGTTGTCGAGATTGATTCTGTCACCGAGGACAATTGGTTTCAGCAGGATTTCAACCTCGTAAAGACTGTCATTTTTCGGAATAAAAACCTCTGAGGCGAGCAGATAACCCTGTTTGACCACATTGATATGATAGGTGCGGTAACTCACCACTTCCTGTTCCACCTGAGATAACGCTGCATATCGCGTTTGATCAGCCGAAGCAATTCCCTCAATATAAATCTGGGAGGCAATACGCTCGCCGCTCACTTTGTCCTTTACAGTAACGCGCAGTTTCCGTAAGGGCATTTCATATTTGTCTTTGGGAACCTCTTCCACCACCTCCCCTTTTGCAAGCCGCTTGAAGCGCAAAAACAGAGAATGTCCTTCATTTTCCCGGAAGGGATTGTCGACAAGCAAATAATAGGTATCGCCCTTTCGGACAGTTAAGGCACTGCTGTAGGAACTTCCGGGACCCGAAGGCACGTAATGGTCTATGGCCGATTCTGAAAGCCCGGTGCGACCGCCGAGTTGGGTATTCTTTCTGGAAATATTTGTTCTCAAGGGCATTTTGCGGCCATTTGCGATATCCGCACAAAAATTTGGGCCATCGTAATGAAATAAAAGAAAGTCGAAATCGTCATCTTTTATCACCGGTTGGAGATCGAAAGTAAATACGGCATCATATGGCACCACGAATTTATACCAGACTGTGTTGTGTTCTCTTTCGATAAAATATGGATCGCCCAGCTCATAGCCATCGATTTCCAGTTTATTTCCGAAACCTTTGGGAGAATAAACCGGACCAATAGCCGTATCGTTGATCATCAGCGCTCCCATACAATCTGAAGCTGTCTTGGTCAATTGGATGGGTTTGGTTTGCGCCTGCGTCATACTGGAACCAAGAAACCCGAAAAACAGAATAAGGAAAAGGCGCATAAAAATATCTTCGATTGAGGGCCTAAAAATAGCCATTCGGACTAATAATTGAGGTTTGATCCCAACCATCGTTCCATTTCTTTCAAAGGCATTGATTTGCGGTCTGCTAAATCCTGAATCTGATCTTTTCCAATCCGACCTACCCCAAAATATCGGGCGTGTGGCGATCCAAAATACTGACCGGAAACCGCCGAGGCAGGATACATGGCGTAACTTTCTGTCAATGAAATTCCCGTGTTTTTTTCTGCATCGAGGATCCGGAAAAGTCCGGGTTTTTCCGTATGATCCGGACAGGCAGGATATCCGGCAGCCGGACGGATTCCCCGGTATTTTTCGCCAATTAGTTCCATGGTGCTCAGGTTTTCTGCGGAAGCATAACCCCAAAAATCTTTTCGCACTTTTTCGTGCATCAATTCAGCGAAAGCTTCCGCCAAACGATCTGCAAGCGCTTTCAACATGATGCCGTTGTAATCATCATGCGCTTTCCGAAAACGTTCGAGGTGGGTTTCAATACCACCCCCACTGCTCACCGCGAACCCACCGATATAATCTTTTCGACCGGATTCTTTTGGTGCGATGAAGTCAGCCAGCGACCAATTGGGCTGTCCCGGTGCTTTTTTGATTTGCTGACGCAAAGATTCAAACCGGTGAATCACGCGCGTGGAATCGATCGGATCGTATACTTCAATGGTGTCATCATTCATCGAATTGGCCGGCCACAATCCAATTACGCCGTTTGCGATGAGCCATTTGTTGGTAATAATTTCTTTCAGCATTTCGGTGGCATCGCGGTAAACGCGGGATGCTTCTTCTCCCACAATTTTGTCGGATAGTATTTCCGGAAAACGGCCGTGTAATTCCCAGGTTTGGAAAAAAGGCGTCCAGTCGATATAAGCTGCAATTTCGCGCAGTGAAAATTCTTTGAAAACTTTTACACCCAAAAAAGCCGGAGTTTCTATCTCCGGTTCGTTAGCCCATTCGATCGGTTGTTTATTTGCGCGGGCTTCAGCAATAGAGAGGTATTGTTTCTGCTGTTCCTTTCCGGCATGATGAAACCGGATTTTCTCGTATTCCTTTTTGATCTCTCCAATAAACTCCACTTTATCTTTGCTGAGAAGTCGTTCCACGACGGTAACCGATCGGGATGCATCGAGCACATGCACCGCCTGATTCTTTTTATAATGCTGTTCAATTTTCACGGCAGTGTGCACCCTGGAAGTCGTGGCTCCGCCGATGAGCAACGGGATATCCATACCGAGACGTTCCATTTCGCGGGCTACGTTTACCATTTCTTCCAGACTCGGAGTGATTAATCCGCTCAGTCCGATGATGTCAACCTTTTCTTCTATGGCCCGGGCAATGATCTTTTCGGCAGGCACCATGACGCCCATATCGATCACTTCGTAATTGTTGCAGGCGAGCACCACGCCGACAATGTTTTTGCCAATGTCGTGTACATCGCCTTTGACGGTGGCAAGCAAAATTTTTCCGGCAGTAGATTTGTCCTGGTGTTTTCGCTTGTCGGCTTCGATGTAGGGCAGCAAATAGGCTACCGCTTTTTTCATTACCCTGGCACTTTTCACTACCTGCGGCAGGAACATTTTGCCCGAGCCAAACAGGTCACCGACTACGTTCATACCATCCATCAAAGGTCCTTCGATCACTTCGAGGGGACGGTCAAACAGGTGCCGTGCCTCTTCGGTATCACCGTCAATAAAATTGTCAATGCCTTTTACCAATGCATGGGTTAGTCGTTCTTTTACGGGAAGCTCCCGCCACTCCTCGGTTATGCCTTCCTGGACCACACCTGTGCCCCGAACCTTTTCGGCAATTTCCAACAGGCGTTCGGTGGCATCCTCACGCCGGTTGAGCAGGACATCCTCAACCCTTTCGAGCAATTCCGAATCGATGTCGGTATAGACACCCAGCATGGTGGGATTGACAATTCCCATGTCCATACCCGCCTGAACACCGTGGTATAGGAATGCACTGTGCATGGCTTCGCGTACCACATCATTTCCGCGAAACGAAAACGATACATTGCTCACTCCCCCACTTACCCTGGCTCCCGGGAGGTTGGCTTTAATCCATTTTGTCGATTCGAAATAATCGATGGCATTGTTGGCATGCTCATCCATGCCGGTTGCCACCGGAAAAATATTTGGATCGAATATGATGTCGTCAGCGGGAAATCCGACTTTTTGCGTAAGCAAATCATAAGATCGCTGACAAATTTCCTTGCGGCGATCGAGGGTATCCGCTTGTCCAAGTTCGTCAAAAGCCATTACCACCACAGCCGCTCCGTACCGCCTCACCCTGCGGGCCTGCCAAAGGAATTCGGCTTCACCCCCCTTGAGGCTGATGCTGTTTACCACGGCCTTGCCCTGCACGCATTTCAAGCCGGCTTCAATGATCGACCATTTTGAAGAATCGATCATAATCGGAACCCGTGATATTTCTGGTTCGGAAGCGATCAGGTTCAGAAATTTCACCATGGCCTGCTCACCATTGAGCATACCTTCATCCATATTAACATCAAGAATCTGGGCGCCGCCACGCACCTGTTCCAGCGCAACGTCTACAGCTTCGCCATATTTGTTGTCCTGAATGAGCCGGAGAAATTTCCTGCTACCGGTGACATTGGTTCGCTCCCCAACATTGATAAAGTTTGACTCCGGCCTGACCACGAGGCCTTCGAGCCCACTCAGTTTTAACATGTTGTTTATCCGTTTTCGGGTATGGATTCGGTCATCACGGCTGCAAATCTGCTTCGCGGTTTGTATTTGGCTGCCACTTCGGCAATGGCTGCGATGTGATCGGGGGTTGTGCCACAACATCCACCCACAATGTTGAGATATTGAAGTTTTAGAAATTCTTCGATTTGGTCGGCCATGTCTTTGGGAGATTGATCGTATTCTCCAAATTCATTGGGCAGACCAGCATTTGGATGCGCGCTTACGCCAAAGGGAGCTTGATCCGAAAGTGTTTTTAAATATGGTCGCAATTGAGAAGCACCGAGCGCGCAATTCAGCCCGATAGAAAGCAAAGGCATGTGCTCGAGCGAAATCAGGAATGCTTCGGTGGTTTGTCCCGAAAGCGTGCGTCCACTGGCATCGGTGATTGTTCCAGAAACCATAACGGGAAGTTCGATATCGCGCGCATCAAAAACATCCTGAATGGCAAAAAGTGCTGCTTTGGCGTTGAGTGTGTCAAAAACTGTTTCGACGAGCAGAATATCGACCCCACCATCGATCAGGGCATTGACCTGTTCGGTGTAAGCGTCTTTCAACTGATCGAAAGTAATGGCGCGGAAGCCGGGATCATTTACATCGGGTGACATGCTGGCTGTGCGGTTTGTGGGACCGATAGATCCGGCCACAAACCGGGGTTGATTAGGCGTGAGGTCAGAATATTTTCTGGCTGCTGCTTTGGCAATCCGGGCGCTCTGAAAATTAATATCGTACACCGCGGTTTGAAGATTGTAATCAGCCTGTGCGATGGATGTCGAACTAAAGGTATTGGTCTCGGCAATGTCAGCTCCGGCCTTGAAGTACGCCTCGTGAATGGCCTGGATTACATCCGGGCGGGTGAGACTTAGTAGATCGTTGTTACCTTTCAGTGAATCCGCATGGTTTTCAAATCGCGAACCGCGAAAATCATCCTCTTCGAGCTGATATTGCTGAATCATTGTACCCATCGCGCCATCGAGGACGAGAATACGGCTTTCCAGCAATTTTAAAATGGCCGAATAAGATTGAAGATGCTTTCTCATGGAACGTGAAATAAAAGTGCTTTAGTTTCCGTGGATCAATGAATATCGCTAAAGGACTTTACAAAACCGAAAATCTGCTTTCGAAAAAAGGTGAGGAATAGGATGGTGATCAGGGCATAAGGAATGAACATCAGGAAAATAATTCCATTGTTTAATCCCATGGCCATCCCATATCCTTCGCCAAGGCTTTCTTCGGCCACGGCTTTACACATAGCGCATTGCGCCAAAGCCTCGTATGTGACGAAGAGAAACACCAGAAAGAGACTGGTTTTAAAAGCGATGGCATGAAATTTTTTCATCTCTGTCACAAAGGTACTAAACGTAATAAGGCGAGATCATTAAATAAACCAAAACTCCTGAGATGGCTACGTAGAGCCAGATGGGAAATGTAATCCGCGCGATTTTCTTGTGTTTGTCGAAACGTTTGGCCAAGGCACGCACATAAGTGATGAGAACAAGGGGAATAATAATGACCGAAAGAACAATGTGCGAAATTAAGAGGGCGAAATAAAAAATCCGGATGTTACCTTCTCCCCCATAAGCTGTGCTGTCGGAAGTGCTGTGATAAATAACATATAACACTAAAAACAGCGCAGAGAATACGATCGCCGAACTCATTAAATTTTTGTGCAGATTGATGTTTTTCCGGCGTATGGCGACGAAGGCCAGAACAAGAAAAATAGCGGTGAGCGCATTCAGTGAAGCATAAATGGGCGGCAGAAAGCTGGTATCGTAGCCCTCAACTTTGTCTGTAAAAAACAAGAATGCTACCGCAGCCGGAACCGCGATCGAAAGTACCACGATCCATGGACGCGATTTTGTTTCGAAATTCTTATCCGGGTTCATCGTCTGATTTTTTCAGATTCGCGCATGGACGCTTCTTTCATCAACATTTTAATATCTGTAACCAGATCGTCAACTTCTTTGGTGCTTGTGCCATCGTAAAAACCACGGATTCTTCTTTGTTTGTCAACCAGCACGAACATACTCGAGTGAAGGAAACCACCGGGAGCACCGGCATCTTCCTGTGTGTTGAGCAGGTAACCTTCAAAACCGTGCTCGAATATAACTTCCTGATTTCCCGTAAGGAAAGTCCAACGGTCGAGATCTGCACCCTGTTCGAGTGCGTAGGTTTTAAGCACTTCCGGAGTATCGTTTTTTGGATTGACGGTATGAGAAAGAAAGTGCACCTGTCTGTAAACCTCATCTTCCAAAAGCCATTGCAGCCGGGTCATTTGCTTGGTCATGATGGGACAAATAGTCGGACAGGTGGTGAAGAAAAAATCCGCTACGATAATTTTATCTTCAAAATCCGCGTAAGAAACCGGTTTTCCTTCCTGATTTGTCAAATAGAAATCAGGTATTGTATGGTAAATAGTATCAGGAACATCCTGACCCGAAATAAATTTCATATCTCTTTCACCATAAATTGGCAACAATTCAAAATTGTGGTCAGCTTTTGATAAAAAGATCAGAATGATGCCCGGTCCAAGGAGCAGCAATAACAGGATGAGATATTTTTTCTTAAATTTTCCGGATTTCATGTTTATGGCTGCAATTCACGCCATACGGAATTGATGTAATTTGATTCTGTAATCCCAATAAACAACAAGTAAATTATAAAGATCGCATACGGCAACAGGATAATATACCGAAGAGACTTTCGTTCATCACCAAGGTGCATAAATACGGCTACAATATATCCTGCTTTTATGAGGGTCATCACAATAAATGACCATTTCACCACAGCCCAGAAATCCGTGCCTTGTTTTATAAATACACCCAGCAAAACTTCCACCGTGGTAATGATGGTCAACAGGATAGTCACTTTATAAATCTTTTTTCGGATTTGCTTCCCGTGAGCCTCGTCGTGGTGAGCGCTGTATGAATATGAATCGTTTACAATAAGATCGTCGCGTTCCATGCTGTATCTGCGTTATTAAATGAGGTAAAAGAAGGTGAAAACAAAAACCCACACCAGATCAACAAAGTGCCAGTACAAGCCTGTTTTCTCCACCATTTCGTAATGTCCAAGCCGTCGGTAGGTGCCTTTGATGACGCCAATAAAAATAATGATATTGATCAATACCCCACTAAACACGTGGAAACCGTGGAAACCTGTAATAAAGAAGAAAAAGTTGGCGTACTGAGGGGGACCGTACTCATTGATGGTCATGTTAGCACCCTGTACATGTTGTAGATTTCCGTTGTAAATGGTGACCGCTTCCTGTCCGGAAATGATTCGTTCATTATCTCCACCTCTGTTTGCAATCAATCCAAATTCCGGGACATCCATGGCTGTTTGTCCATGAGGAATTTCTTCTGTGAGATAATACCGGCCATTATCAGCGGCGATGATGTATCCAGGACTGCCATGAATAAAGTGACTCCATTCCCAGGCCTGTGAACCAAGGAAAATAAACCCACCTATGATGGTCCAGCCCAACCATTTGATCACACCTTTGTCATCCAGACGGTGACCCGCTTCCACGGCAAGCACCATGGTTACTGAGCTGATGATCAGTATGAACGTCATTAAAGCGACATATAGGAGTGGAAAACTACCGCTCAAAAAAGGCATGGCGTGAAATACCTGTTCTCCGATGGGCCAGGCACCCGTATAGGCATGCCTTGCATAGCCATAGGCTACCAACAAACCTGAGAAGGTCAGGGCATCAGAGACGAGGAAAAACCACATCATCATTTTACCGTAGCTCACGCTGAAAGGCGACCGTCCGCCGCCCCAGAGCAATGATTTGTCTATTGTTTCAGTAGCTTCTCCAGCCATTTCTTGAGATTTTGTGCAAGTTTAGTGAAATAATAACAAAAAGAGGAACAAATACAGCCACAACCCATCGACAAAATGCCAATAGGTAGCCCCCAACCGAAGTCTTACCTTGTTGATGGTTTTTGATCGGCCAAACTGACCAAACATATAAACCGCAAACAAAAATATCAATCCGCCCAACACGTGAAGCAGGTGGAGGAAACTCAGTGCATACATGTAACTGCTGGTGGAATTATTAAAAATTGCGATTTCGTTTGAAAGCGGTTTTTCCCGCAGCTGATCATTTGGAAAAAAATATTCGCCATTTTCTTCCACCAATTGCTGACCCTGAAAAGTGATGGTGTAGTCTTCGCCATACACCCCATCCAGATTGTCTACATGGCCAGAAACAAAACTACCGTTTCCAACCATCTCCTGCCATCCGAAATATTGCGTTATTCCAAAACCAAGTCCCAGAATCATCGTAATGAGGAGAAAAGTCTTAGCCTGCGCATTGTTGTCTGCATTGGCTGCTTTCACAGCCAAATGAATGGTGAAACTACTGAGCAGAATCACGGCAGTTGATAAATAAAATCCAGTGGGAAGGCTGAGATTTACCCACAATTCTCCATACGAACTGATGACATATGCGCTGCTCAAACCAGCGAACAACATCACAATACTAAAAATCCCAACAATAAGCACCATTCTACCAGTGCGCTCACTGTTAATCACTTCTACATTTAAATTACCTGTCCCTTCTATCATAACTTCACATTTTATCCAATAAGAAAATCAACTGCACAAGTGGTAGGTAGAAAAACGAAGCAAACATGACTTTTCTGGCTGCGTTGTCCGTTTTTTTCAAATACAGTTGAACTGCCGGAAATGCAAAACCAATGGCGAGGAGCGCAGTACCCATCGCTGCAACATTTCCATTCAAACCAAAAGCCCAGGGCAGCAAGCCCACAGGGATTAAAAACATGGCATAAAGCATCGTTAAAAATGCACTTTGGCTGTCCCGCCCGCCTCTGGAAGGCAAAAGATGATAACCCGCTTTGGCATAATCCATATGGGACACCCATGCAATGGCCCAGAAATGGGGGAATTGCCAAACAAACTGCACGGCAAACAGCAACCCGGCGTACAAATCAAATGCCCCGGTAGCAGCGACATATCCCAGCATGGGTGGTATAGCCCCGGGAAAAGCGCCGACAAAAACCGCCAATGGCGTGACACGTTTGAGAGGCGTGTATAAAAAGACATAACTAAAGAGCGCTAAACCACCCAGAACGGCGGCCAGCGGATTGAATGCGAGGTACAATAAGGCCAGACCGAGAATTCCCATAAGGGAAGCCAAAATCAACCCTTCCAGCACAGACATCGCCCCGGTAGGGATAGGCCTGTTTTCGGTTCTTTTCATCAGAGCATCGAGGTCCTTTTCGATTACCTGATTAAACCCGTTCGAAGCTCCGGTGACAAGAAATCCAGCCACTGAAAGCCAAAATGCCATGAGCCAGGAAAAAGATTGCGCTCCGATGGCATATCCAATTACCGACGAAACAACCACTAAAAATGTCAGTCGCAGCTTCGTAAAAGCCGCGTATGCTGCCAGTTTGGAAAGGATGATTACTTTGGTGGATTTACGTGCTGACTCGACGATCATATGGCCCTGGCCAATTTAGGGTGCA
>JBGTLS010000198.1:0-4696 GCA_041744015.1 Cryomorpha sp.
CAAAATACGCAAACAAATTATCAGGTGATTGATCCGTCGACAGGAGAATCAAAATATTCATTCGACAGAGATTTGCAATATGTTTTACCGGACAAGAACCTCGGGATGGGTTATGTTTACATTCCGGATTTTTATCTGGAAGGTTTTGAACTTGATTCGGGGAGAACCATTTGGAGAAGGAAGGTCCCCCGAAATAGAATCTGGAATGAAGTAATTGAAGAAAATGACAGCACCATTCTTGTTTCAGCTAAAGGATTACATTCCATTAACCTGAAAACAGGTATGGGTTGGAGCAGTGGTGTAGAAACCAGTCCGCGATATGTTAATTCCTATTCCCGTACCGGGTACCATGCGATGGCAGGTATTGGTTTTGGATACCTAACCGGTGTGTTTATCATACCCATACCACTTTCAACAAACAATCAAAAAATATTGATTAATGAATCCAAAATTCTTTTGGATGATGATTCGTACTATGTCGCTTCTCAACATCATATCACTGCATTGAATAAGGATGGACAGGGAAAATGGGTGACTCCCCTGCCAGAAAAAATGATCAGCAGAACCCAGTTTTTTAAAATTGAAAAGAATCTCATCCTGTTTAATTTTAATTCGGACGAGTTACAGAATGAGCAAAGGAGATCATTTATCGCATCTTATGATTCGGAAACCGGGAAGCCCAATTACATCACTTTTCTCCGAAAAGATTCGCCGTATCTCTTTATTCAGGATTACGAATTAATAGGCAATTACATCGGATTGTTGTATCCCGACAAAATAGAAACGCTTGATATCCGCAATGGACAGACCGTATTTGCAAAATTTCTCGATGATAAGAAATTTCAATACTACATCGGAGAGGATGTTTACCTGAATGGAGATTCAACCATGATCACCATGATCGACAAAAACCCAAGCCACAAATACATTTATACGGATGCAGGAACGATTGTCGAATACAATAGTTTGTATATACTCCAGCGTGAATACACCCGGGGGGAGTTTTATGTATTAATATTTGAATTTCCCGGTGGTCGCATCGTTCAGAATACTAATGAAACGGTCGTTTTGGATGAGAATAACAGGAAAATATCCCGCCTGAATTTTCATGAAAACTTCAGGGTCGTCAATGATCAACTTTACTTTTTCGATAAAAACAGATTCTTTTCAATTCCTCTCCGTGAAATTCTACAGAATTAATTCGCTCAAAAATTGGCGAAACTGGTATTATTGAATGTGATTAGAAATTCCAGTGAATTTTAATTGATATTTTCGAAAGTCATACAAGGACAAACTATAACAAATGATCCGCCTACTTTGCAATAAAAATCGATGAAGCAATTATTATTCATTCTGTTTTTTTTCCTGCTGCAACAAACCAATGTCGCACAAACCGATCCTGTTTTTGAAAAAGAGGATTTCGATATTGGAGAAAAGATGATTTCAGGCGCAAACATTCGGGCATTGTCATACACCTTTTCTAAAAATATTTACAATTACTATGTCGACACCCTGTCTTCCAATATCTATATAGAATTGAGAAAATGGAAGAAAACGGGTATCCATGCTCCAAACGGGTTACTTCATGCCTTCGATATGAATACAATGGCATGGAAATGGCAAAAGCGTGTCAAATACAATTGGATGGAAGTCCCTTTTGATGGGGTCAGTTACGGAGGAAATTTTGTCATGCACAAAAACTTATCAAAATACGACGTCCTCGATCCAGCAACAGGTAAGACCAGATATGAATTCAAACGCGATTTGCAATACATATTCCCGGAATTGAATCTGGGTTTGGGATATGTCACAGTGCTTGATTTTCCTAATACTTTAGAAGGATTCGAACTTCATTCCGGAAGATTGTTATGGAGAAGAATTATTCCCCGCGATGAAATCTGGGATGAGGTGATTGCTGAAAATGACACTACCTTACTTATTTCTTCCAAAGGCTTGCATTCGATCAACCTGAATACCAGCATTGGCTGGAGCAGTGAAGTAGAAACCATGCCAGGATATGATAATTCCCACCTGGCGATAAGCGTTACAGCGAGTCTCATGCTTGGACTTTTCACCGGCGTATATTTCATTCCTCTTCACACAGGTATGTCTGCAATACCGGCAAATGATTCTAAAATTCTGGTAGATGAAGCCAGATACTATGTTGCTTCTAATCAACTAATCACAGCACTCGATAAGCAGGGCAATGAGCTTTGGCGTACGCACCTGCCGATCAGAAAGATCAGCAGAACAAAATTCTTCAAAATTGATGACAACATTATCTTATTAAATTTTAAATCAAATGATTTGGAAAGAGATTTGAGGAGATCATTCGTCGCTTCCTTTCATGCCCGAACAGGCATTCTCAACTACATTTCTTACCTCAGGAATGAGTCGCATGATGATTATTTACAGGATTTTGAATTAAAGGACAACCATATGGATATATTGTACCCCGATAGAATTGAAACGATTGATATCCGGGATGGGAAAATGGTATTTGCGAAGTCATTGGGTGATACGAAATTCAGCTTCTTTGTAGGAGAAGATATTTATGTGTCAGACGATTCGTCTATGATTTCCCTGAGCAAAAAATACACCAGTTATAAATATGTTTATACCCTTTCCGGGAGCATTGTAGCGTATGATGAAAATTATAACAGACTACGTGAATACCCCAGGGACGCGTATTATTTTTTGGTATTCGAATTTCCGGGTGGACGAATTGTTCAAAATTCAAAAGAAACAATCGTTTTAGATCAAAAAAACAAAGAGAGATCCCGTTTGTGGTTTCATGAAAACTTTAGTGTAGTCAATGACCATCTCTATTTTTTTGATAAAGACAAATTCTTTTCTGTCGGGCTGAAAGATTTGATCAAAGACTGATTTTCCAAATTGAAGTTGAATAGGAAAGGAATTGTCCATGTAGGCAGAATTCTACAAATTGGGTAGCATTATTTGGATTTCTCCAAAGAATTACGACACAACAACCTGTATTTTATGATTTTGTGATTTGGTACGATCCTCGCCTTGTATTGTTTAATCCAAAAGAAATCGACATGAGCGAAGAAAAAGGCAACAGCAAACAGAATATGAGCAAGCCCAAAGAGCAGAGCTCGCCAGAGCAGGAAGCTGCGGAATATGAAATTTCCCGGGCGAAAGGAAAAGACCATGAAACATCAAAACGCGATGCCAATAAACCAACAGGAAGTGAAAACCGCACCCAGTCTGGCGGAAAAGCACCGCAATACGAGGACGAAGCAGTAAGAGAAATGCACAAGGATGCCAAAGGTGAAGATGCCCCTACCGGTCAAAAAAGAAAAGAATCTGATGTGGCGCAGGCTGTTCGAAATTCTGGTGAGGAACATCCTTCCAAAAAAGAGGAAAAGAAAAAATAAGCAAATTAATCTCCTTGAGAGCCAAATGTGGCCATTTACTGGTCACAAACCAAAAGCCCCGATGCTGTTGCAGTATTGGGGTTTTTCGTCAAAAAGCCTCATTGATGGTCAGGTAATAAGCCGGTTGACCATTACCAATACCCACGTCAAACCGAATATTGATCCGTTCAGCCTCATTGAGCGCAAACCGCAATCCCCCACCGCAGGCATATCGAAGATCATTGAGCGCAAGATGGGAATATTCATTGGCGACAGCGCCCATTCCGGCAAAAGCGACCGCTCCAAACCGCCATGGTAAATTTCTTCGGTATTCCAATTGTATCAATGCTGCGTGGTTATCGCGGTATCGCCCTTCATAAAATCCGCGCATCCGCTGATTTCCACCTATAAAAGCCTGTGAAAGAAAAGGTGCTTCGCCGTAGATTGACTCAGAATAAAATTGCGTCGCCAGTATATCATTTTTCGATAGCCTGAAGAATTGTCGCAAGTCAAGTCTCAGGCGGGTATAGTCAAATTCTCCTGAAAAAACCTGATCGTGACGGTCAATTGTAAATTCCCCGTAAAATCCCTGATGTGTTGAGAATATATTATCCCGGATATCATAATTAAAGATGATGCCCATCCCGGCATCCAGTCCTCCCCGACTCCCTGGAACAGACATATCGGCCAGAAGTCCCATTTCCTCGACTTCCGTGATTTTAAAGTCATCGGCCATGAGCCTTAATCCCGAATAAAAACCCGGAAGAAATCGCCTCATAAAAGTTAACCTAAGTCGGGGGAAATCGACACCATAAAGTTCTTCAAAATCCGGATCGATGTCATTTCCGACACCAAAAAAGAAATAATTGTACTTATAATAACCGAGTTCGCCAAAAGCCGAATATTTCTCATCTGCCCACCACACCTGAAATGGGAGGTACAAAAGCAATTGATTTTCGAGGGTATAAGCCCCACCTAATTGAAATTGAGATGGCCGCGAATCCAGAGGCTCATCCGCGAAGCGCCAGGAATAAAATCCGGCTGCGCCAAATCCCCAGCGGGTTTCCGGGGTGAAAAACACCAGGGGAAGTCCGAAAATGGTGGAGCGTTTGGTTTCCACCGAATCGGTATCCTGAGCACTGACCTGCCATGACAGGCAGGCCAGTATCAGGATAAGAAAGTATTTCCCCATTTGTAAATGTAATATAAGTCTATGCGCCCGAATTATATTATACGAACAACACTGTCACACAGATTATATTTCATACCAAATTCGAGAAAGAATTAATGCGCTAACACTTTAATAAGGGCATAGATAA
>JBGTLS010000199.1:0-2496 GCA_041744015.1 Cryomorpha sp.
GCCGGATATCCTGAGAAGCATTACGAGGCCATGAGTATGAAAACGGATCTGAACTACCTGAAGCAAAAGGTGGATGCAGGTGCTTCTTATATTACAACCCAGATGTTTTTTGACAATTCAAAGTTTTTCACTTTCGTGGAAAATTGCCGGAAGGCGGGTATTACGGTTCCGATCATTCCGGGGTTGAAGCCAATCACTTCTTTGAATCATATCGCTTTTCTACCCAAAACATTTAACATAGATCTGCCGGATGAACTGGCCGATGAATTGGTAAAATGTAAAACGGATGCTGATGTGCGCAATGTAGGTGTGGAGTGGGCTATTGCGCAAAGCAAGGAATTGATGGCCGCAGATGTACCATGCTTACATTATTACACGATGGGCCGGTCTTCTGCTGTAAAGGAAATTGCAAAGGCTGTATTCTAAATTATCGCCCTGCGCCGCAGCATTTCTGCAACGTATTTTCCCAATATGTCAAATTCAAGATTCACTGGATCGCCTGCGCGCAATGACTTAAAAGTAGTGTGTTCGTAGGTATAAGGGATGATAGCCACACCAAATGAATCCGGAAGGCTGTTTACAACAGTAAGACTCACCCCATTTACTGTAATGGAACCTTTCTCTACTGTTACAAACTGATCACTTACAGGATGCGTGATCGTGTAAAGCCAGCTTCCATTCGTTTCTTTAACTTCTGAGCAAATACCTTTGGTATCCACATGGCCCTGCACGATGTGGCCGTCAAATCTGGATCCAGCGGAAAGGCAGCGTTCCAGATTGACATCATCTCCAACTTTTAATTTCCCTATCGCTGATTTGTTCAAAGTCTCGGCAATGGCTGTAATACGGTGCATCTTTTCATCACGTGCGACTACTGTGAGGCAGACCCCATTGTGTGATACACTTTGATCTATTTTCAGCTCACCACTGATTGGTGATACCACATCAATGTGAACATTGTCCTGATCAGGCACAATGCGTTCTACGCTACCAAGACATTCAATAATTCCTGTAAACATATTATTCGTTTGGCCCTCCTGCCCGTGAGAACACCTGTATATTTCCCGACAGGTCTACAGGTACAATTCCTGACAGCCTGATGGTAAATACGCGGCAGGTGTAAAAATAAGTCGAAGAAGATACAAGTTCCCCCGTCTCTTTGTTGCGTCCATCCCATCTTATGTCGGGATCTGTGGTCTCAAAAACGATGCTTCCCCACCTGTTGAAAAGAGTGAACTCCACCGATTCTACCGAGCGATAAGGGAAAGCCAGCAGGATGTCATTGCGCCCATCACCATTTGGCGTGAACACATTTGGCAGGCTGTACTCAGGACAATTGTCCACACAGATTATATTGCTGAATTCGCTTTCGTTTCTGCGCAATTCGCCATCGGGCCAGAGACCCAGCGAATCCAGCGCAGTAACGGCATAACATCCTGCTATAGAATTGTCAAAAATGTATGACATGGTAGTGGAATGGTCACCTTGCAGCACATCAAGCAATTCAAATTCGCCCCCTTCGGTAGGGCTGAAGTAGATATGATACAACATGGTATCGTCGGTTTCATCACACTCCAGATTGGGATTGGTCCACTCCATGTCTATGGTATAGTCCACGCAATCGCCATCAAGCTCAAGCACGGGTGGACATGGTGGTGTGCGGTCGTAAGGTTGGCTGCAGGTGCGCTGTGAATAGTTGATCAGAGTATCTGCTTCTTCAATGGCAAAATACGATCCAAACGAAACGATGTAGTAACAGTAGGTACGATTGTTTACCAGAGCGGTGTCCAGATAGCCCACTTCATCCGAATTTCCGATCAGTTCAAAATCTCCGGCGCCATCTTCCTGTCGGTATATGTCGTACCTGAAGTTGATCCAGGGTGTCTCTTCCTGCCAGGTTATTTCGATTTGATTGTCGTTGGGTATGAGTTCGATATAGAGCGATGAAGCCAGATTTGACCGGGCAGCCATCTCACCGCCGCTGTATAGTTCCACCCGGTAGGTATGAGCAGTATCTTCCGTATTGATTCCTTCTGAAACATAACTGGTAATGAGGTTTTCGATATCATTTTCCACTGCTGTTTCCAGCACAAGTTCGGTGGCTGCTCCATAGCCCGGGCTGCGCAGCAGGCGGTATTGGTAAGGACCTGGGAATATGTCCAGGTCGAGTTCAATGGGACTTCTCCATGCCACGGTATCCACACCATTGGTTCCGGTAATTCCTATGCTGTTCTTTTTGATGATGGGAATTTCAAAGCGGATTTCTGCGCAGGCTTCGATGCCGGCATAACTTTCAGCCCCGTCGTGGAAGTAGGCGATGACCAGATAGCAGTTTTGCCGGCCGAAGATGATTTCATCTTCATCCAGATAGGATGTATTGTCCAATCCTTCCAGATCGGCAATGAGTTCATAACCGGTATATTCCGGCACGCCGGTTTCGCATACATCGGGTATAAATCCATATGGATTTATGCGTCTGTAGAGCCGGTAACCTAC
>JBGTLS010000200.1:0-1629 GCA_041744015.1 Cryomorpha sp.
AACTTCCACAAATTTTCCGGAAGGTAAGTGATATCTGTATGGGCGATAGATAAGAGTTCAAGCGACTCCATTTTGAGGATTTCATCCGGAAACCGGGCTATTTTTGTCTTTTTCAAATCCAACTCCCGCAAATTGACCAATTGATCAAAACAAGGTGGCAGGGCAATGACAGATGTATTTTTTATTCTCAGACCGGTAAGATCGGCACACTCACAAAGTGCTGATAACCTGTTCGCGTCTGACTTCCAGATGAAACTTCCGTCTTCTTTAATCTCCTGACATATCGCGCTATTCGTTTTCTGGCCCTCAACGCTGCTACAGCTGAGCGAAGCCAGCATCAGCAGCAGCCAATACCTGCTTTGCCAAAATTGCGTCCTGTTTAAGTTGACTGCAAAGATCTTCGACATTTTTAAATTTAATTTCATTTCGAATACGCCTTACAAAGGCTACCCTCATAATCTGACCATAAAGGTCGCCATTGAATCCGAATAAGTGAACTTCAGTTAACGGTTCCCGCTCCGATGGAGTCACTGTAGGTCTCAACCCTATATTGGCCATTCCTTCATACGTTGATTCGCCTATAGAGACTTTAACGGCATAGACACCTTTTCCGGGAATTATTTTGTTCCCATCAACTGGTCGGAGATTGGCAGTTGGAAAACCTATTGATCTGCCGAGCGCATTTCCCTGTACGACGGTGCCGTCAAATGCATAAGCATACCCCAGAAATTCATTGGCACGACTAACTTCCCCTTCCAACAGCGCATTGCGAATTTTCGTTGAACTCACATTCACATCATCGATTACCTGAGCCGGGATTTCTTCCACTTCAAAATGAAACTGCGGTGCCATTTCTTTGAGTTGCTCCAGACTTCCTTCCCGGTTGCGACCGAAATGGTGATCATAACCTATCACGAGCCGGTGCACCCCTATCCCGTGTACCAGCATATCCCGGACATATTGCAAAGCCGTGGTGCGACTGAATTCAAGAGAAAAGGGATGGATGATCAGGTGTTCAATACCCGACTTTTCGAGGAGTTTTATTTTTTCGTCAAGAGTTGACAGGAGTTTCAAATCGTTGTCGTCAGGAAAAAGAACCATTCGGGGATGAGGATCGAAAGTAAGCATGACCGATTCGCCGGACAATTCCCGGGCCAGGGCATGAATTCGTCCCAACAACATTTGATGCCCCACGTGAACACCATCAAAGGTTCCTACCGTGACAATGGCTTTGGGAATGGGTGTAAATTCTGACAGGTCTCTGTAAACTTTCAAACGGATGAAATTCTCTTGAAAATCTGTATTGCAGCGCCTTCGCAGTGCACAGCTCATCGATTTGATGAGTCCCCAAAAATAGGAAAATAAAATCAGGTTTTGCATTGGCAAAACTGGGATTAAATCCTAGCTTTGCACCGCGAAAATCTGAAGTGTATATCAACCTTATAATCACAATAAAATGGCGAAAAATACTGGTAAAGTAGTACAAGTAATCGGGCCGGTTGTCGATGTTAGTTTTGCAGACGAAAAAGTTCTGCCCAATATTTACGACTCCCTGGTCATTACCAGAGCCGATGGATCTGAATTGGTCCTCGAGACGCAAAGGCACATTGGAGAAGACACGGTACGTAC
>JBGTLS010000201.1:0-5021 GCA_041744015.1 Cryomorpha sp.
GCGCGGGTGAGTCGGTTTTGAACGGAGCCCTGACCATTCACCCGTTGATTGTCAATCACCATAAACATTTCATCCCGGGCAGCATTGTAACTGTATTGTTGATAGCCCGCGCCGAGAATACCATTGAATGCGTTCTTTAGCGGAGAATCAAGCAAATCATACGTGCCATTATAATAGGTATTGCTGTACTGGCAATCTCCAATCAGATCGATTGAGATGGCACCCCTGTTTCCTGAGGTTTTTATCACCAGCTCAGAGTTGTGGCTCATGTTGTGAACAGGTTCAAAAACCACATAAAATGATACGGACCCGAGAGGCGCTATCTCCTGTGGAAAATCGGATACATAAAATGGAGAACTCACATAAAAATCAAAGAATCGCATTTCCTCAATTTCAATGACTTCATTAAGCACATTGGTCAGTTGAATTTGTACGCTATCAGCGTCTCCAAAGTCCAGCGTACCAAACACCAGGTTTTCTGCATTCACCGTGACTGCCTGGCTATTCACTAAAATGGCACATATCGAAGCACAGAAGAAAAGTATAGATTTAATCATATTCAATTTTTTACAAAATTAAGTTATTGTCTGTTTTCCTTGCGGGAAAGTGCATTATGTATATGTAAAATTTGAGGGATGAGGGGAGTCGTATCATCATTTACAATGACGTAATCGGCAAGTGCCATTTTCTGGTCATCTGTCCATTGGGCTGCCAGTCTCTGCATCACTTCCTTTCGGGAAATGTTGTTTCTTTCCATCACCCGCCTGATCCGGATTTCTTCTGGAGCAGTAACGAGAATGACGCAATCTGCCGATGAATGCGAACCCGTTTCCATGGCAATGGCGGCTTCTTTCACAATGTATGGTGCATGCATGTGCTGCATTTTCCATTTTTGATAAAAACGACCTACTGCGGGATGAACAAGGGAATTTAGTTTCAATCTCAATGCCTCATTATCGAAAATCTGTTTGGCCAGAAAAGGGCGGTTGGGAAGTGATCCGAGATATGCTTCATCTCCGAAATGTGAAATAATTTCCATCCTGAGAGTGGCATCACTGGCTAAAATATACTTTGCCTCTGTATCGGCATCGAAAACCGGAATGCCGAGTACACCGAAAAATTTTGCCACAACACTTTTACCCGCGCCAATGCCGCCGGTTAAAATCACTTCCGGAACGCTATTTTTTGACAAGCGCCTGCTCATTGACAGTGGCATCTGGCGAAATGGCTGATTTTTCCACGCGCAATTTGGCACCACCGGCATCGAGTAAAACCGTGGTTTCATGCACTTCCAAAATTCTTCCGTGTATTCCACCTATCGTCACCACCTTGGTGCCTTTGTCCAATGCTTCGCGAAATTTCTTGGCTTCTTTCGCCTTTTTGGCCTGTGGCCGAATCATGAAAAAGTAAAAAATGGCGATAATGGCAACCCAAAACAAGGGACCTATTAATGAACTGCCCTCGGCACCTTGCAACAGAATGGTAAAAATTTTCATAAAATTTATTTGTTTTTCATTGGATCAGGAACGACGATGTCTGTTTTTATGAGCAATTGCGTCATAGATGGAACAGTATTGGTAACCACGTTGATGGGCACATTTTGTACACCCCATTTATTGTCGCTGTCAAATTCCACCACAATTTCTCCACCTTCGCCAGGCATGATTTGACCTTTTGGATAATTGCGTAAAACAGTACAACCACACGAACCTTCAACTGAACTGAAAATCAGTGGACCTTTACCCGTGTTTTTAAATTTGTATCTGAATGTAAAACGCTCGCCCTGCGTAATCTTACCCGTGTCGAATTCGGTCTCTTCAAATTCGATCTGCGCCTGCAAACCTTTATCGCCTTTCCCATTAGCGGAAGCTGGAATATCGATCATATCCGTCCCTATGGTTCTGTCTTCGGTTTCATCACTGCAAGCGGTGAGAAAAATTAAACTGATGAGGATAATGCTGATTGCGTATTTCATAGGGTTAAGTAATGAGCCCACGACCCACTTTTTTAATTTTTCCGGACGATTTCAGTTCTTCAAAAAGTTTGTCGAGCACCCCGTTGATAAAAGTGTTGCTCTTAGGGGTGCTGTAATATTTAGAGATCTCAATGTACTCATTCAGGGTAACCTTCACGGGTATTTCAGGAAATTCCCGTCCCTCTGATAATGCCATCCGCATCAAAATAATATCGATGAGGGCGATGCGGTCGACTTCCCAATTGTCGGTGTGCTTATGGATCAACTCCATATGCTCATCATTCTGAGTGACCGTTTTTTTGAAAAGGACCTTTACGAACGACATCTCATCTTCGGGATCTTTCCACAAAGGAAGGAGGGGTTGGAATTCGTCGCTGTTTTCTTCAAATGATTTGAAGGTTTTGATCACCATTGAAGCGACGATATCGAGATCATCGACCCAGAAAATGCTTTTTTCCTCAAAGAAATCGTGGAGGGTTGGTGCATTGATCAGGTGGCGTTTAAATACGCGAATGATCACCTCTTTGTCTGCGGCATAATCTGTAGAAGGTGCTGCCATATAAGCCTGATATTCGGGTGTATCAAGCAAAATCTTATACAGTCGTCTCAGCAATTCGCCCTCACCCATCCAGTTTACCTTGCCTTTTTCGGACAGGCTTTTCAACTCGCGGTTTGATTGCAATTGAGCCAGAAGTTTGTTGTGAATAAATCTTTCATTGGGGTTGAGATCTTCGGGCGACGGGAGTTTCTTTTTCCGGCCATCCTCAATTTTGCGCGCAGCGACTTCCTGAATCTCCGTCATCACGAGCATGAGAAAAAGGTACATCTCATACATTTTCTGAATGCTGTGTAGCAATTCCTTTTCAGCACGCGCTACATTGTTGTCTTTCGATTGCTCAAACGCGTAAAGCGCCTGAAGTATTTTGATTCGAAGGTGTCGTCTGTTTAGCATTTCTTATGGGAGATTGGTCAAAATCTCTGTTTTATGTTAGCGATTGAATCAATTCTGGCCTGCGCTATATCAATGGCGACCAACTGAGCTGGTTTATTCATCGATGCAGATTGTATGAGCACATCGAGCGTGACATCGTATATCCTTTCCGTTTTGCGATAAGCATCATCCCGGTTGTATCCGATTACTTCAGAATAACAGTTGATAATTCCTCCCGCATTGATGAGAAAATCGGGGGCGTAAACAATGCCTTTGTCCATCACCATTTGTCCGTGGCGTTTTTCGTCATCAAATTGATTGTTTGCTCCTCCGGCTATGATTTTGCAACTCAAACGGCTCAAGGTGTCATCGTTTACCGTTCCTCCCAACGCACAGGGGGCGTAGATATCCATTGGCACATCATAAATATCTTCCGGATCAACCACGGCAACTTTAAAATTCTTTGATATTTTATCCAACCTGTCGGCGTGAATATCGGAAATTGAAATGTTAGCTCCTTCTTTACTCAATCGTTCAATCAAATAGTAACCGACGTTTCCGGCGCCCTGAACAGCAATTTTTTTGTTGGATAGGTCATCGCTGCCATAAACCATTTTGGCGGCAGCCTTCATACCCATATATACACCATACGCTGTAACGGGTGAAGGATCTCCACCCCCATTTCGGCTTTCGGGCAGGCCGGCCACATATTTTGTCTCATCCCGCATATATTCGATGTCGCGCGTCGAAATTCCAACGTCTTCAGCGGTGATATATTTACCGCCGAGGCTATTTACAAACTTTCCGAAACGACGAATAAGGGCTTCGCTTTTATCTTTTCTCGAATCGCCGATAATGACGGCTTTACCACCACCGAGATTGAGGCCGGAAATGGCCGATTTGTAGGTCATACCGCGCGATAAGCGAAGAACGTCGCGCAGGGCGTCTGCCTCCGATGTGTAGGGCCACATGCGGGTACCTCCCAGGCTCGGACCAAGTACCGTGTTGTGCACAGCTATTATCGCTTTCAATCCTGTAGCAGGATCATTGCAAAATACGACCTGTTCGTGTCCCATTTCTTCCATGCGCGACAGTGGGCCGGATGCAGAAGGGATATTGAGTGATTGAACGCTTTCAAACATTGGCGCGAATAATGGTGTTTTAGTCGGAATAAATAAGTGTAGCTTTGCAACGCTTTTCAACAAAAGCGCGACAAAAGTACACTTTTTTAACTGCTCGCTCACGCATTTTTGCAAACCGAAAAAGTCCGATGAAGGCGCTGGCCCATCTCAACAAATATCTGCTTCATTATAAGTGGCTTCTTATACTTGGGACCGTATTTATTCTGGTTTCCAATCTTTTCGCCATTTATGCCCCCCGGTTGGTCAGAGAAGCATTTGACCTGATCACGTCTTCGATTGAGGCTTATACATCTGGCGAAGTTTCCAACTATGCCATGGAATTACCACCGAGTATTCAATGGATTTTTGAAGCGGTGGGATTTGATTTTCAAAAGTATCAGAACATCAATTCGGCAGGCGATCTGGCGGAACTGATTGCCACTTTGTCTCTCTTTTTGGCAGTGTTGTATTTGATTGTTTCGATTTTTAAAGGTGTCTTTTTGTTTTACCAGAGACAAACGATCATTATCATGTCGCGGCTTATTGAGTTCGACCTGAAGAATGAAATCTACGCACATTACCAGGAATTGAGTCTCGCTTTTTACCGAAGGAATAAAACGGGTGACCTGATGAACCGCATCAGCGAAGATGTGACCAAAGTGCGGATGTATCTCGGCCCTGCGATCATGTATACGATCAACCTTGTAATTCTGAGCGTTCTGGCCATTTGGGCCATGGTCAAGGTGAATCTGGAATTGACATTATATGTTTTGTTGCCACTGCCCATACTTTCCATATCCATTTATTATGTGAGCGCCATGATCAATCAGCGCAGCGAAAAAGTACAGCGACAACAATCGCATCTGTCGGCCATGGTGCAGGAATCTTTTTCAGGGATTCGCGTCATCAAGGCATTCAACCGTGAAAAATCTGTTCAGGATAATTTCGAACAGGAGTGCAACAATTATAAAGTGAAATCGCTCGACCTCGTAAA
>JBGTLS010000202.1:0-6748 GCA_041744015.1 Cryomorpha sp.
TGATGATCCAAAAGCAAAGGATTTAATTTCGGCTAAAATTAGCCTTTCTCAGCGATTATTTGTCCGGTTCAATTGGCAATTGGAAGAAGGTGAAATTCACGCTGCCGTAATTTTTATGCAACGAGAAATTTGGATGAAAAGTATAGGAGTGTTCCTCGTTGTGCTCTAAAATCAATAGTCCACCGGGCCTTAGCCATCCGGATTTCAAGATCATATCTGGCAATTCGGGAAACCGCGGATCAGCATATGGTGGATCGGCAAATACGAGATCAAATGACGCGTTTGGATTCTTGATAAGTTTGAAAACATCCGCCTTTACTATTCGGAGATTTTTTATACCCCAGGAGTCTACTATCCCTTCGAGAAATTTTTTTGACACGATGTCAATATCAATGGCAATAACACTTTTGGCTCCCCGGCTGATGAATTCCAGAGAGATGCTGCCTGTTCCGTAAAACAAATCGAGAACCTCCAGGCCAGAAATGTTGATTTCGCGAATCAAAACGTTGAACAAGGCTTCACGGGCGAGATCGGTGGTTGGCCTCGCCTTGATTTTCGGCGGGGGATAAAATTTTCGCCCTTTGAGTGTGCCGCTGATTACGCGCATAGCGAGGAATGAAGACCTAAAAAATGCACCGAATCGAATTTGGAATCAATCGAATTTTTTACAAAAGGATTGTCAATCGTATCGACATCTGTCAGATATGTTTTTAATCCTAAAATAAGCAGAAAATTTTCTGCAGCTTCACCTATGAGTCTCAGCGACGTGTTTTCTGGCAACTCCAGATTTTTCATAGTGTAAAGAACGTAATATCTCACGTCTTCGGCATGTGGTGTTTCCAGATGATTGGCAAGGTGCAACTTACCGCTCTTGAAGACGAGCACGATAAAACGGTTGGCCACCTGATGTATGTAAATGTTGTTTTTTTTAGACAGGCCCTGTATTCTGATCGTGAGTTCGATTAACAATCCGGCAGCGTGCCGCAGACGTAATCCGGGAAAATGCTGGTCTGTATATTGTTCTGCTTCTGGATCGCAGTGATATATCAACATTGCGTTCAGGGCGAGTAGCCTGTCGAAAGATGCAATGCTATTTTGTGAGACAGCAGTAGAAAAGTTCAGATATTTTTCTATCTCATTTTCATCAAATGCTGCCTCCGGAATGAGCGTCCATGCTGGTGAATGAATAATGCCGTAGAGAGGGGAGAGGCGCTCATCAGTTTCCTTAAATGATGCACTGGAGGATTTGTCGGCCGATACAAATTGTTCGCCTTCCAAATCAGAAAAGTAATAGGTTGCAAAAAAATTGGGCCCGAATTCGAGCCCAATTGATCGCATAATATGTTTTTCAGAATGTATCACCTTATAAGAAGAGAAAGATTTATTCTTTCCAGTTTCCGGAAGTATTGGCTTCCGTGAGAGATCCTACTTTGAGCGGCGTATCGAATGGTTTAGGATCGAAAACTTCAAAAACTGGTTGACGAACACCGCCGCTTTCGATGGTTCCTGAGTTCATTTCAAACCTGTGGCTGGCAAATGGCACGTTAGGAAGGGAATCCACATAAAAAGGTGTTTTCCGGGTTCGGGCATCATCTTCGTTAAATATGTAGGTAAGGGCCTGAACCTGTATCGTGTCTCTGATAATCAAACCGGACATCATGGCCTGTTCGTCAGTCATACCTTCCGGCATTGGACTGATAATTCCAAGTTCGCGTGCCATTTCATCTGTCGGAACTGTGTCAGGAAGTGATCCGAGTCTTTTGATGAGGGTTAATTCGCCGTTTTTTAGAAAATAAGACAATGAATCGAAAGAGGATGCAAACTTTCCGTTCTCTTTCAAATAGGCCAATTGGGCTTTTCGAATGTCCTTTAATCTCTGGATGACATGGGTTTCAATCCTCGATTTTTTCTTTTCATAGTCCAATCGACTATCGATTACATAATAATCAAGATAGGCAAAAACTGCCGATCCCAAAATTACAACGATAACGAAAATAATTTGTAAGTTCTTGCTAATGATGCCTTTGATGTAAAGTAAACTAAGAATTCCAACGACCAGAATTGCCGCGCCACCGAGTTTAAAGAGACTTGTTTGATCTCTCGAGAGCAGTAGTAATCCAAGTCCGATGAGGATTAATAATATAGGAACGAAATATTTACCTACGATACGACCTATTTCTTGCATGCGCTTAGTTTGTTTTAACGAATGGCAACAAATCTACAATTTTTTTCAAATGGAGTTTTGTGGTTATCGCTTATTTCACGAAAGGTCAAAACCCCGTAATTTGCGGTATGCCCACCCGATCCACATTTTCACCCACCCAGGTACGGGAAAAACTTTACAGGAACTTTGGATTTACACCAACTCCATCTCAGGGTCAGCTTATTGAGGCTCTATCGCGTTTTGTGGTAAGCGATAAACCGAACTGTCTGCTCATTGTAGAAGGTTATGCTGGTACGGGCAAGACCACCATGGTGAATACACTCGTAAAGACGCTAGGAGAAATCGGATTGCGACACGTATTGCTCGCTCCCACCGGCAGGGCAGCCAAAGTTTTGGGTAATTACAGTCAGGAGCGGGCATATACCATTCACAAGAAAATTTATTTTCCAAATAAGACGAAGGATGGACGTTTGTTTTTAGCGCCAGCGCAAAACCTTCATCGCAATACGGTTTTTGTGGTGGATGAAGCCTCAATGATCGGGTGGGAAACATTTAAAGGAGCAATGGGTGGGAATTTGCTTCAGGATTTGTTTGAATATGTTTTCAATGGACAAAACTGCCGGCTCCTGCTGATCGGAGATGGTGCGCAGTTGCCTCCGGTTGGAAGCTCTGTAAGTCCGGCACTCGACCTTGTTTTCCTTAAATCGCATTTCACCCTTACTGCAGCGACCTGTGAACTGACGGATGTGACCCGTCAAAAAAATGATTCTGGCATTTTGGCGCTTGCCACGGAAGTGCGAAACACTGTGAGCCATCCGAGAGAAAATCTGTTGCCATTTCAGTATCCCCTCCAGGCTGATGTGCAGCGGATTGATGGGCTTGAATTGCAGGATTACCTCGAACAGGCATTTGGTGCCAATGGTCCGGAGGGAACGATGCTCATAACACGATCAAATAAGCGGGCCAACATGTTTAATAAAGAAGTGAGGGCGCGGGTATTCTATCGGGAGGAAAAAATTTCAACAGGAGATTTTGTGATGGTCGTCAAAAATAATTATCACTGGCTTGGTGTGGAGAGTAAAGCCGGTTTCATCGCCAATGGTGACGTGATGGAAATTATGCGGATGGGAAAACGCGTTGAAAAATTTGGTTTTGAGTTTGTTCACGCAACCGTCAGGATGGTGGATTATCCTGATGAGCCTGACGTGGAAGTGGTGATGTGGCTGGATGCCCTGGATATAGAAGCACCGTCAATGAGCAGCACGGACCAGAATAAACTTTATACAGGCACACAGGAAGACTACACTCATTTGTACAGCCGTGAGGAACAAAAAAAGGCGATGCGAAACGATCCCTATTTTAATGCATTGCAGGTTAAGTTTGCCTATGCGGTTACATGTCACAAAGCGCAGGGGGGGCAATGGCCCGTTGTATTTGTCGATCAGGGTTACCTGACAGACGAGATGATGGATACGGAGTATTTCCGCTGGCTGTATACGGCAATAACCCGGGCCACGGAAAAACTCTTTTTGCTCAACTTTAGTGAGGCGCTTATCCGTGGTCCGGGTGATTCCTGATTTTGTTATTCCATCCTTTGAACCGGGCGCTTAAAGATGTAACGCGTGATGAAAATTCCCTGACCATCGTCTTTTCCGGCATTGCTTTCAACTCCGCTGGCAACGAATGCGAGTTCCCAACCTTCATTGCTGAGGGTATTAATGGCTGATCCAATCATGGCGTCATTTGAAGCGATGTTTTGAAAATTAATTCCGACCCCACTAAAGAAATTTAAAAGTTTGGTTTCGTTTAACTGGTCAACTTTTAAATCTTTTCGTTTTACATTGCCCTGTTCGCTGTCTGTGCCCGAATTTCGTGAAGTGGTATACATTTCGGCATTGACTTCAGTGGTGTTTTCAATAATGCGTGATCGACCCAGACCCATTGGCACAATTGACTCTACACTGGTGAGGATTTTGTATTCGTATTGAGCGAAAGATTCTGTGGCAATGGTCAGAGCTGCCACAACGAGAAAAGTTAGTTTGATTTTCATTGCTTGTTTGGTGTTTGATTATAAAATCTGAGATCAGACGCCCCAAATCAAAATATATACCAAATTTACAAATTATCATCTCCCTATAAATATCATTAGCAGAGCTTTGCCTGCTTCAAATCTTTAAAGACAGGCCAAGTGAAAAAACTTCTTTAAACTGCGTACGGGGACCTCCTGAAGATGCTGGCGTTACTATTACATCATCAACGATTACGGCATCCTGAGCGCCTATAATAATGTCATCATCGTAAATCAATTGCGTGATAATACTTGCAGAAAGCCATTCGTTAATTTTCATGGTGATCAGGTTTTCCCAATTGACATCTACGTTTTGCGGATTTTCAAAATAGTTGGAGAACAGGTCAATTCGGGTCTGCCAGTTTACATTTTCGAACACATCCACAGTGTACGCCATCTTTACAAAAGCTCCAAATTCGTATCTGGCATTTTCTCCCGGATCGAGTCCAAAATCGGGCGCCAGGCGGTCGATGTTTACGAAAGTGGCTTTGGTGGTAATTGGCGATACCATAGCGGAGAATCGGTCATTGGGTTTGTAGTCGATACCGAGTGAAAATATTGAAAATGCGGGGGCCATGAAGTCAGAAATAGACTCTCCGGTCTCTACTCCATCCACAATGTTGTATCCGGGAGCAAACTGTGTTCTGAAGTTGAACAAGGCGCTATAAAAAAAATTGGGATTGCTGCTTTGATAACCGTATTTTGATGTAAAGTCTATCCGGTCGTCTGTTTTGATGGGTGACCTGTCATCCTGACTGAGCAGACCGTAAGCCAGATCGAGGGTGTTTTCCCAACTATTTCTTTCCTTTTTATATCGGCTAAACATGCTTGCGAAAGTGGTACCTGCAAGAGAATTTTGACCCCCTGCTGCCCAATTACTCAGATATGTCTGGCTGAAGTTTAGCGTAAATTTCCCTCCAAAAAGCCAGGTTTTGGGTATGGTGTCCGATGGTGCCCGCCCAAGGGCAGCAAGCCTGTTTCGCTCATCTTCGCTCAGAATGCCGGTATTGACTTGCGCCTGTCCCAAAAATGGTAACACCACAATGCCAGCCAGAAGTAACCAGTTTTTCATTTTAGTGATTTTAAAGTTGTTGTTATTTTTCCTTTTGAATATGCACGTCCATTTGCGGAAACGGAATTGATATGCCTTCGGCGTCAAAAGCTTTTTTTACTTTTTCGTGAAAATCGAAAAAGATGCCCCAATAATCAGTGGTCAATGACCAGATGCGCACTTTAAAATTGATGGAGCTATTCGCGAGCGTGGCCAGTACGATGACCGGAGCGGGATCGGTGATCACGCGTGGTTCTTCATCAATAAGTCGCTTTAGAACCGACTTTACATGATCGATATCGGAGTTGTAAGATACCCCAAATTCAAAATCCACCCTTCGTCTCTCTTCAGCCGAATAATTGATTAGGGATCCTGTAGATAATGCGCCATTGGGAAGAATGATGGTTTTATTGTCGGGTGTTTTCAATACCGTAAAGAAAATTTGAATGGCATTCACCGTGCCGCTGTGACCTTGCGCCTCTACAAAATCTCCTACTTTAAAGGGTTTAAGCAATAGAAGAACCACCCCTCCCGCAAAATTCTGGAGGGTGCCCGAAAGAGCCAGGCCTATGGCCAAACCTGCGGCACCGAGTAGGGCTATAAAACTCGTGGTTTCAATTCCCACCATTTGAATCACGCTCACAAAGAGCATGATTTTCAACAATGAGATAACCATTGAATGAAGGAAGGGGATCAGCGAAGGATCGATTTTTCGATTATCCATCACCTTTCTGAAATACTTACTGAAAATTTTAATAATTCTCAGACCAACAAACAGTACTATGAGTGCAATGAGGATTTTTAATCCATGAACCATCAACAACTCTTTTCCCTGCACAATGTAAACGTCTATCTCTTCAGAATTCATATCTACGAATGGTCGGTTTCGGATGGCAAAGGAACTATAAATTTTTTAATCTAACAATCGGTTGTTAATGAGTTATTTACGGGAGTGTCGCTGTGCTGAATGATCCATTTCAAATACGGAAACTGGATGTGAAATTCAATTGCAACCGGCTATGAAATAGCTCTTTTGATGCAAGTTCGTCGATGTTCACATTGGGATTTATTCGGTATTCAGGTAGCCTGAAACTTTTCTTTTCCCGAAAGTATTTGAAAATACAATTTGAAATCTCCACGTAGGGACATAAGGGGATATTTAAAGGTGGCTGGTTTGTTTTTTTCAATGAAAAAATGGCCTATCCAGGCGAAGAAATAAGCGATAAGCACTCCGTATAACACAAACCAGAAATTGAGCAGCGCCAGTGCAAATCCTATGCAAACGAAAAAGAGGGTGGTGCCGATGAAATGAGAAATGCGGGTGCCCAAACGGCGGTGTTCATTGAGGTAATATGGATAGAATTCAGAAAAAGATTTAAATTCCCGGGTCATTTTACAAAGCCTTTATCTTTTCTAAAAGGGCTGAGGTTTCATCTGTTTTTACGCCCTCCGCTTCACCCGCCGC
>JBGTLS010000203.1:0-15851 GCA_041744015.1 Cryomorpha sp.
TCTCAGTGAAGCCGCTGAAGTCAATTGATCAGACATTCTGAGAAAATTGGCTGTTGTATTTCACCTGCATTAAACCATCTGCCTCTTGGGAATTCTAAATGGTTTCCCTTTTCCTATGATGAAGTTTCGAGGTATAATTCTTTTGCCGCTTTTTTTACTGCCATTTGTATGCTTTGCGCAGGGTGATTTTCATCGTATTACAGGTCTTATTCTGAGCGAGGAAGATCAGCAACCCATGCCCGGGGCCACGGTGAGGGCAATCTCTGAAGCAGATTCCACGGTTTGGTATGGGGTCATTGCGGAAATGGATGGCAGCTTTTCCCTTCCAATCCGACAAACAGGGACTTACCGCATCGAAATTACTTTTCTCGGTTTTGAATCGTTTTCAGCCATTCGCTCCATTTCCAGTCTTTCCGGAACTTCAGCGCTTGGAAACATTCCGCTGAAAGTCTCCCGGCTCCAACTCGACGCGGTGAATGTGGAAGAACGCGCCAACAGGGTGACGATGGAAGGAGATACCGCCGTTTACAAT
This sequence comes from Cryomorpha sp., assembly GCA_041744015.1. Classification (GTDB taxonomy): domain Bacteria; phylum Bacteroidota; class Bacteroidia; order Flavobacteriales_D; family Cryomorphaceae; genus JBBQZU01. The sequence continues at coordinate 533 of JBGTLS010000203.1, forward strand.
GCCGACGCATTTAAAGTAAACCGAGACGCCGACGCCAAAGGACTGCTCGACAAAATGCCCGGTGTGACCTCCGACGGGGGTGGAGTGAATGTGCAGGGCGAACGCGTGCAACGGGTATTGGTGGACGGTAAGGAATTTTTCGGAAACGATCCCCGTGTGGCGCTGAACACCATACCTGCAGAAATCATCGACAAAATCCAGGTTTTTGATCAGCTCAGTGAACAATCTCAGGCCTCAGGTTTCAACGATGGCAATACCATCAAAACGATCAATATCATTACCAAAGAAGGAAAAAGCCAGGGAGAATTCGGGAAGGTGTTTGCAGGTGTCGGAACAGATGGCCGCTACCTCGCCGGGGGAAATATCAACATATTTAAGGGCAACCGAAGAATTTCCATCCTTGGCCTGAGCAATAACGTAAACCAAAGCAACTTTGCTACGGAAGACATTGCAGGCGCCGTCGGAACTACAGCCGATGCCATCAACAACCCCCGACGTGGCCCGCGGAGGCAGGGTGGAGGAACAGGTAGCGCCAATGACTTCATAGTGGCACCTCAAAATGGAATCAATATCACTTCCGCCTTGGGATTCAACTACAGCGAGACCTTTGCTGAAAAGCTAAAAATCAATGCTTCGTACCTTTTCAATACCACAGAAAATCAGAATGATTACCTGTTGAGCCGGACTTTCCTGTCGGGGCAAACATCCGGTCAGCAATACAATGAGCAGTCCATCCAGAGGAGCACCAATACCAACCACAGGTTTAATCTCCGCGCCGAGTATGATATCAATGAAAAGACCTCAGTTCTGTTTCGTCCTTCCCTGAGCTACCAGGATTTTGATGGGTTCACAAATCAGGTTTTTTCCACGACCCTCGCCGATTCTGTGCTGAACGCAGGTCGGAATGAAACGCGCAATGCCTCCGGGTCCATCAATTTCAACAGTGAATTGCTCTTTAGGCGCAAGCTCAACCGCGAGGGGCAAAGCTTTTCTGTTTCCCTGCAAAGCACGTACAATACAAGCGATGGGCGCAATACACTCAAATCTGATTTCGATCAGCAGGGCGAAGCTTCCCTCGAACCCGATGATTGGGAAGCCGATCGCGATCAGCTCACCGAGCGCCAACGTCTTAACCTCTCGTACACCCATCCACTCTCCGAAAGTTTGACGCTCGAACTCGGCTACCGTCCGGAATGGGAGCGGAATTCTACAGACTGGACCACCCGCACCCGCGACGCGTTTGATGATTTTTCCCTGGTTGATCCTGCCTTGAGCAATGATTTTGAAAGCGTGTTTTTCACCCAGGAAGCACGTATGCGGCTGAGGTATCGCGGTGCCAGCGATTACTTTGTGGTGGCCGGGGTGAATTACGAGCACACCGAAAACACCAATACGCAGGTTTTTCCAATAGAATTTGAATCGGGACGCACATACCGTAACGTGGTTCCTTTTGCCCTTTTCAGGAAAACGTACAAGAACAAAGGCAGCCTCTTCATGCTCTACCGCGCGAATCCAAATCTTCCGAGCGCCCAACAGTTGAATACAATAATAGACAACAGCAATCCACTTCAGGTCAGTTTCGGAAATGCGAACCTCAACCAGTCGTTTTCGCACCGGTTCATTACGCGGTACAACCTAACCAATGTTGCCAAAGGCACCAACTTTTTCATCTTCGCTTCAGGTGAACTGGAGGAAGATCGGATTTCAAATTCCACCAACCTTGTTTTTACCGATACCACCTTTGCGAATGGGTTTGTTTTGCCGGCAGGCGGACAAATCACCCGACCTGTAAACCTGGACGGATACCGCAATTTGCGCACATTTGCCAATTATGGTTTCCCTGTCAATTTCCTGAAAAGCAACCTGAATCTGAATGCCACTGCCACTTACAACCGCAGCCCCGGCCAAATCAATGAAGAGATTAATCTTGCCGAAACAACTGGTCTGAACTCAGGATTTTTACTGGGCTCAAATATCAGCGAGCGCGTGGATTTCAAAGTGGGAGCGTCCGCAGGGTATAATTGGGTAAACAACAGCCTGCCCGGACAGGAGAATTTTGATTACCAGAATTACACGGTAAATACGGGTGGTGTTTTTACACCACTTCCCCGATGGGTGTTGAGTACGGATTTGGTGTACAACATCTTCCGTGGCCTTGGCGACCTCGATCAGGAATTTCTGCTTTGGAATGCGGGTCTTGGATATCGTTTTCTCAAGGATGAGTCGCTGGAACTGCGTGTGACTGCCTTCGACATCCTTTCGCAAAACAACAGTGTGTCCAGAAACATTACAGAGACCTACGTGGAAGACCGCGAAACGGCCGTTTTGCAGCGATACGTGATGCTTTCACTGAGTTACCGCCTGCGCAATTTCAAAGGCACTACAACAGCGCTTCCGCCTTCCGGCAATTAGTGTCAGAACTTATTTTTTCCATTCACGGTCGAGGAGGTAGGCTTCGTAGAGGGTTTCGCGCAGGCGTTCATTGTCAATTTCTTCCGGACTTGTCACCGTGACGCCCAGAATCAGTTTGCGACCCCTGCTTTCAAGGAATCCATTGGCATTGCTCAGATGTACTCCCCGGGTGAAACACAATTCCACCCCACCTGCCTTCAGTGGATTGATGTAGCAAATCCACGACAGGCCGTAGTAAAACGGAAGGTGATAGCGCTTTTTCAATTCTATACCGGGTAACCGAAAGATTTCGGCGTCAAGTATTTGCATGACGGCACGCTGCTGCTCACTCAGATGATCTGTAAAATTACTGATATCCATTTGTCATCCTGATTTGTTTTAACACCCGGTTCAGCTTCGCTTAAAATTGTATTAACGTGGTTTAACAATGACTGAACTCCGCTTTTCTCTGAAGTATAAAGTTGAATCCCTACATTCGTTATGAACGAAAATCTAAATACGAATATATGGATAAGACAATCGAGCCCGTAAACTTTACGGCAAACGAAGATTTGAAAGTGCAGATAGGAGAAATTTTCGACAAACTGACCAGGTACAATGACCGCATCATCAGTGCCGATATTTATATGAAAGACCTGAAAGAAACACCTCAGGGTCTCAAAAAAGTGGACGTTCGGGTATTCCTTCCGGGAAAGGATTTGTTCATTGAACAGGAGGCTGATTCCTATATTTCAGCAGCCCAACAAGGTTTCGACCGACTTAAAGTTTTACTCAAGAAGGAAAAGGAGAAAGCACTGAAATTCTGATCTTACCAGTTGAATTGAATCCCGCCGTATACCGAGCGTGGTCGCATGGGGCCGTACACATATCCCGAGTCCCGCTCCGGTCCGGTTTCAAAGTCATTTTGGTAAGAATTGAAGAGATTATAGCAGCCCACGAAAAAAGTGAGGCTGCTTTCTTTTTTAAGCCTGACTTCGTTCGAGAGTTTCACGCCGGCGTCAAAAAATACCGGTGTTTCTACAAGAGTGGTTTGTTCTGTTTCGGTATTGATCAGGCGGGGTATTTCCATGCTTCCTGTATAAATTCCCGAAACGCTGCCCGTCCATCTACGAACCTTTTTTTCGGCGGTTATTGACCCGTATGAGCGTGGTGTTCGAAGCAGATTTTGGGTGAAAACAGTTTGATCTGTATGTTCGTTGTCAGGCGTCCACACGATCTCCGGGTTGTCATACTGTGCAATCTGTTGGGTGAAATTGCCGGATATTCCAAAGGTGTTGGATGGATTCCAGGAACCTTCCAGGGTAAAACCCGCTACGAATGCACCATCTCCGTTGCGTTTCGTAATGAGTGAGATGCCACTCTCAGATTCCCACGGAACGGCGGTGATAAAGGGGTTTTCGAGTCGGGTATAAAAACCGGATAAAATCAATTGCCACGACTCCACGGCTTCGTAGACCACGGTGGCGAGGTAACTCCGGGATTTTTCGGGTTCCAGACTTTCGTCAAATACGACCACACGGGCGGCTCCACCCACTGCCTCGATGTGCAGGTCTTCGTCGAATGCCTGAGGAAGTCTGAAACCACCGGCGTAACTCGCTTTCGCGGAAAGCTTGTCGGAGAAACTGTATTCTGCTATAAACCGACCGACCAGGTTGTTGAATTCCCGTGATGAACTGAATCCCAAATCATCCGGAAATCGGTAATCTCCCCTGAGCAAGCTGTATTCATACCGCCCCCCGGCACCCAGACTGAGTTTGCGACTTATTTTCCAGGTTGCCTGGGTGTACAGGGCTGCCGCCAAAATCTCCTGATCGATGCTTCGTCCGTATCCACTCATTTCATCGACTATGGCATTATGTCGGATTTCGAATCCGCCGTTGATGTCAAAGTCGGTGGATAACTGTCTGGCATGCTGATATCCCGCGAGCAAAACGCGATCGGTAGTCTGACCATAGGCATTCAATGCCAGATTGAGGTCTTCATTGATGGTATCGCCAGGGGTAAGGGTTCGGCCACCTGCGCCGTAGTAACTGTCCCGGGCGGTGTACTGCGTGGAAGCGTAAATCGTCGATTTGTTCAAAAGCGATTTACCGTACCATTCGTAAGTCAGGCCGAGAGAGGCGAGTTTGTGGGCGAGTTCCTCTGCGAGTTGCGCTTCGTGCGGCGGTCTGTGGATGTTGTCGCCACCTCTTCTTTTTTCGTCAACAATCAGCAGATCAAACCCCAACCTGTTTTTATCGGAAGTTTTTATGAAAGCCTGGGAGGTGAGCACATTTTGGTCCAGTCGTGTGATTTCACTGAATCCATCCGTATTGGCGTCAAAAGCTTCCCGGTTACGGATGCTGTAGTCCAAACGGACTCCCATATCCCCTTCATCGCTCACACGTGAGGTTCCGACATGGTATATCCTATCTGGACTGGTTTGACCCGTGGCGGTGTATTGCATTCCGGCTTCCACGGCATTTTCTTCAGGCGATTTGGTCACTACATTCACCACCCCTGCGATGGCATTGCCACCGTAGAGCGCGCTGCCACCGCCCCGAAGCACTTCAACCCGCTCAATACTGCCTACCGGGATAAACTCCAACCCATATACTCCTGTCAGCGCTGAAAACACAGGTCGGCCATTGAGCACGATCTGGGAATAATTGCCGGGAAGGCCATTCATGCGCACTTGCGTGAAACCGCAACTCTGACAATTGTTTTCCACGCGCAGCGCCGGACTGAATCCCAATCCCTCCGCGAGATTCACGGATCTGGACCGCTCAAAAATCACAGGTGAGATCATTTCGACCTTGACGAGCGAACCGGGATGAAAAAGGGAGGTTCGGTCGGCATTGATTTCGAAAGCGGGGAGGTTCGTGAGCGCGGGTGTCATCCGCACTTCTGAAAGAGTTTTGAGAATGGAAACCTCGAGATGTAAGGGGGAATATCCGAGATAGGTAATGGTTAATCTGCCCGACAGAGAATCCGTATCCACACAGAAGTGGCCATTTGCATCTGTGACAATAGCGTTATTCTGAGAAGCACTGATGACGTGCGCCCCGGAAATGGCCATCCCGGTTTCTGATTTCACCACGAGACAGATTTCGCTGCCGCAGGCAATCCCGGAAAATGCGACAGCCATAAAGAAAGTAAGGACTTTTAAGACCTTTAGGGGAGTCATTTATAATTTTTAGACAAATCTAAAAATATTATTTGAGAGACTGTCATGCTGGGCTCCACAAATTGTTAATATGACCTCCATAATGTGAGATAATCAGTCTGGAACGCGTTCAGTTGATGCAGAGAACCGAGATAGTTTTGAATCGAACCGAGATGAATTTCTATCGAAATTTCAGACAAACCGGCGCTGGGACTTCGATTTCCACACCGGTATCTTCCAGAAGACCGGTTTCCCAGTCGCGTAGGAAAACCACGACATTGTTTGTTTTCTGATTAGCCACGAGAAGGTAATTTCCGGAAGGTTCGAGCGTAAAATTGCGTGGATGATCCCCTTTGGTGGACTGGTGGCCCATGGGAGACAAAGTTCCCGCCACTTGATCTACCGCGAATATGGTGATGGTATTTTCATCTTCCCATCGATTGGATGTATAGAGCACTTTGCCGTCAGGCGACAGATGAATGTCCGCACTTCCATACGAATCCTGTGTCTTTTCGTAAGACTTCACGCGTTCAATGGCGGTGAGCTTCCCGTTTGCATACGCATACACAGAAACCATACCGCTGAGTTCCTCCACACAATAGGCCATGGAACCATTTTGGGAAAATATGATATGGCGCGGGCCGCTACCTGGTTGGGTAGTGATCTCAAGGGTTTCATCCACTTCAAATGGTTGATTGCTGTCCGGATCAAATCGAAGCACATGAATTTTATCAGAACCCAGATCGGGGCAAAACACGAAATCACCGGCATTCGAAAATACGGCAGCATGCACATGCGGTTTTTTCTGTCGGTCCTTGTGGATGCTGCTTCCGGAAAATGAAATTGTTTGAATGGCCTCACCGATTTTTCCATCTTCAAGGAGAGGCGATACCGATACGGAACCACTGCCGTAATGCCCACTGACCAGATATTTCCCGGATGGATGGATCGCTACATATACCGGTCCTTTACCTCCTGATGGAACGCTGTTTAAAACTTTCAACAAACCGGTTTTAGAATCCACTTTCACGGCTGTGATCACCGCTTTTTCCGGGGTGTCCATTTCCGAACAGGCATACAAAAACTGACGGTCTTTGGACAAGGCCATATACGATGGTTTCTCAAATCCGGCGTAAGATGCAACATGCGCCAGGTGCCCTGTGGACTGATCGAAGCGATAGACGAAAAGGCTGTTTTCAGGTTTGTCTTTGACATAGGTGGAAATGTAGAGAAATTCAGCATCGGTCTGGGCTTGTAAAATGGTAGAGGCCATAAGCAGAAAGGGCAGGGATTGGAAAAAGGTTTTCATTGGTTGGGTTTTTATCCGGACGTTATTTCAGGTTGGTAGAACTATTTCGGGCGGGCGAGGTCGTGATAAGCCGGCCCTTCGAGCACTTTCCCATCAGTACCAAAACGGCTGCCGTGACAGGGACAATCCCAGGACGTTTCGGCATGGTTCCAATGGACGATGCAACCCATATGCGGACACACGGCCGACACCAAATGCAGTGTGCCTTCTTCGTCGCGGTAGCCAGCAAGTCGCTCACCGTGTATTTTGATGGTTTTTCCCTCACCGGGTTGTATGTCCTGCATGGCTTTCACATCACTGTAAAACAGATAGTCTTTTACAAAGTTGGAAGCCACATTCATGGCGGCGCTCACCACTTTTTCCGCAGAAGCGAGAGGCGTAAACCGCGTCGGGCTGTAGATTTTCGCCCATTGATTGGGTTTACCCACGATTTCATCTGAAATAATTTTTGCGGCCAGGGTTCCGTACACGAGGCCATCTCCGGCAAAACCTGTGGCTATATAGGTATTTCGCTCTCCGTGGCTTCGGCCGATGAATGGCAGGCCGTCGGCGGGTTTGTAATTTTGCGCCGCCCATATGTAGTCAATTGAGGCCACATCAAATCTCTGGCTAAGGTAATCCTTGATTTTTTGAATGCGCCATTCCGTGTTTTCTTCGGTACCCACTTTAAACGATTCGCCAATGGCCATCACAAAATTTTCACCGTCGCGGGCGTAAGGTCTGATGCTATAATGCGACGATTTTTGCATATGCCAATAGATTCCCGGAGTTGGTAAAACACCGTTGATTTTGGCCGCTACGCCAAATTCCCGGTGCGCTTCCATGGCTGTTTGGATGGCGTATATGCCTTTCGGCGAATGCGTTGCGATGATGACTTTTCGCGCTGTGATGGTGCCGCCGGAAGTTCGCACGATACAGGGTTCTCCATCTTCCACCTTCAGCACTTTGGTATCTTCAAATATGTGACAGTGGGCGCTTTTTATTTTACGGGCAAATTCCTGCACATATTTCAGGGCGTTGAATTGGGCCTGGTTGGGCGTATTGCTCATGCCGATAGCCGGAAAAGGGAAATCTGCGGGAATATCGCCCGAACTTCCCAATCCACACTTTCGGGCAGCTTCTCTTTCATTGACAATTTCTGTCAGATTTTCGCCCGGGCTTTCGGCGTAAAAATAAAAAGGTACCCTTTGAAAATCACAGTCAAGTTGAAATTCCTCTACACGTTGGGCTATAAACTCCATAGCTTCCCGCCGCGATGTAGCCACAGCTTCCATTGTTTGGGTATTGTGTTTCGATTCGATGGTATGTAGCTGTTTATCAATGGTTGCGTAGAGGTTTCCCGTCGAAGAACCGGTGGTTCCGAATCCCACCTGCATGGCTTCGAGCACGGCGACGTCGAGTCCGGCTTTCGCCAAATAATGTGCTGCGGTGATTCCCGTAATTCCGCCTCCTACGATGGCTACATCCACCACAAGATCCGTATCGAGCCGGGGAAATTTGGTTGTTTTCGCATCGTCACTCCATATCGCTTTATTCGTAAAATCCCTCATGACTGGTGTTTTTTTGCCGTTAGGAAATCAAAAACGAAGCCGTGCCCATCAGAGATACCGTGATTAATATCGTGATCGCCTTCGTTTGACCTCTTTTCCGATCAATTATTTTGTAAATTTGAATAATGCGAACGCTAAAAATAAATATTCCGGATACTGTAGATTTTGATGAACGTGAAGCACTTCTGACCATTGCGTGCAGATTTTACGACATCGGTAAGCTTTCTCTGGGCCAGGCTTCTGAATTGGTTGGCATGTCAAAAGAGGCTTTTATGAAAACCCTTGGCAGTTTTGGAGTTTCTGTAATAAATCACCCGGCATCTGACCTTGACCGAGACATTGACAACGCCAAAAATTATCATATCTGATACGAGTTGTATCATTCTGCTTTACAAGATTGGAGCCCTCGATATTTTGCATCAGCTTTTCAGTGAAATAAATTGTATCTGGAAAGCTTCCAATTTATAGCAATTATTGATTCAATACTTTTCCAGCGAAGGATCTATTTCATCCGCATAAGCCAGGATTCCACCTTCGAGATTGTAGAGATTATCGAATCCGTGAGCCTGTTCCAGCGCCCGAATAGCAGAAGCGCTTCGTTTTCCACTGCGGCAATGAACTACCACCTTTTTGTCGCGCGATATCTTGTCGTGATTTTCCATTATTTCGGCCAGTGGAATCAATTCCCCGCCGAGATTGGCAATATCGAATTCATAGGGCTCGCGCACATCGATCAATTGAAAGTCGGTTTTGGAATCAAACATTTCTTTCAGTTCGGCTACAGATATTTCTTTCATCGGGATTGGATTGGTCGGTAAATGATCAGCGGTGTTTGTTCTTGCGCTTTTTCTGTTTTGTGGCTTTGCGTTCGAGTTTGTCAATTTCAGCTCTCATTTTGGCTGTGTGGCTGAAATCCCAGTTCATCGTTTGGGTTCGTCTGTCGAACGCCGCGCGACCAATGGGCTTTTTGAGCAGCAGAGCGGCCGCATCGAATGAAACGGTTTTCTCCATACCGACATCAGTGGGAAAGAGGTAGCCTCTTTCTTTTTCAACGTCGATCACATCCCGGGTATCGAGTTCAATAAATTTGGTATAATGCCCATCGTACTCAAAGAAAATCTGGTATTTATTATCAAAAGCGAGTTCCAATTTATAGAAGGCAGTGTCATTTGATTCCAGACGCTGTGCTTCGCCATATAAGTCACGCATGGTGATGGTAACCTTAGGTACACGCATTTCCACCGTGTCATTGCCTGGTATAAACGTATATCCATATACATAGATATCAACAGAATCACTCACATTTGGCGTGGATTCCACAAGTCCGGCTGAGCTGAATTCACCTTCTGTTTGTGCCTGAGTGACCAAAGGACCAGTTAAAATGAAACAAATGAACATGAATGCGGATATGCGCCATTCGCGCAGGCCAAATGCCGTATGAAAAGAGGTTTTGATCAGGGTATTTGAGATAAAAGCCATCATAATAAACCTGTTTGTTTCTTTATGAAATCCCTGAACGGGCCTGCGAACCCCCGGTTTTTCAGCATTTCAAAAATGCGAACACATTTCACGAATGAACGAATAATTATAAAAATGTCAAAGAATGCTGTTCATAGTTTTAACATTCTTCGATTAAGCAAGTAGGTAACCTGCTTTGATTCATACCACCTGAATTTTAAGTTTTACAAATTTATTCTTCATTCCTCTTGTTTTAGGTTGTGATGAATGCCCTGCTGCGTATGGTGCGCAGTGGGGTTTTTTTAGTTGTAAACGAAAGTGGACCTATTTGGTTCCGGCTGTTCAGTTTGTCTCTACCAGGTTGCGATGTAATTTCACCGACATCACAAAAATACACTACCAACTCATGCCAATAAAAAAAGCTTTTCCAAAGCTGAAAACTTCGGAAAAGCTATTCTTAATACCTGGTACTTAGTACCTAATACAATTTTTCACCCTCACGCCGATTGCCGAACAGCCATCGTCTGCTTTTGCGGCTGCAACAACGCCACCCACTTTTCTGCGAGTTGCACTTCCCCGTCCAGACCCAGATCGTGTGACGCATCGTAAATTTCAAGGTTTACCCCGGATTTTTTAAGATCCTGAAAAGTAAAAGCGAGGTGAATTGATTCTATCACTTTTTCCTTTCCACCGTTCGCTGATTTTTTATTCCGGCTCACCTCAGAGGTTTCGCATTTTTTGACCTCATTCAGGTCAACCATGATCATTTTGGGATGTTTTTCATCGGCTTTCAGGTAAAGAAACTTTCGACTGATCTGGTCCACACCGATCACAGTGTCGTTCCATATATCAAGTGTTGATAAAGTCATACCGTGTTTGGCCGCTTCAACGCGAAATCTGTTGAGAATTTGATTGTTGGATGCAGTGCTTTTTTTTACAGCGTAGAAAACGGGAAGTACAAATAGGGCGAGTAAAATAAGACCAATGATGGTCGTTGAAATATCCATTGTTTTGAATTTTTATTGATTGAGAAAATGAAAAAGGAAGGTTATGAGGAAGAACCTCAACACCAGGAGCCGGACGTGATGCAGTCCGGAATTCTTCAGCAATCAATAAAAATAGTGAAAAGGGAAGGCGATATAAACGGGAGATAAGCCAGGCACCAGCATTTCAGAGCTCAGCAGATATCTCTTCAGCCTGATATGTTCAACAACCTGGCGGCAAATCTGTCCATCTGGCAACCAATCCCGCAAATGTTCCTTCAAAGTGGGAAGAGGAAGGATTTGGTTAAACTGGAAAGAAAGTGGGGGCGTTTGGGTGCAATCGAATAGTACAACGCTCACTTTCGAAAGCTTTGCATCAATATGAGATGAATTGTGAGAATCTGATAGGGGGTATACCGCCACGCTTCTCAGACCGGAAATATCCAGAGAGAAGACAAAAAGAACCAATACCAGAAATATCTGAAGTGGAGATTTCACGCGACAAAAGTAAATTAACTTTTGTACTTTTTAAGAGAAACTATAAAAGGCTCAAATTTTAGCGAGGAGAAAAACCAATTGAAAAATCAGACTTAAGAATCAATCAAACAAGAATTTAAAGCCACGGATACGCTGAAAACGTTCCAATATGAGTTTGGGAATTGTTTGATTAGAAATTTTCTATACCCAACTTCACCTGTATGTCATCGCCTTCCGGCAAAGTACTTTTATCTGCCCCGGATATCCAATTTCTTGAGCATACCTTCTGAATACTCGTCAGCATACACGCCATAGGCATCAATCAAAACGCCTTTGGCATTTTTGGTTTTCGACTCAATAGCATACACCACACTCATATCGCTGGGATTGCTCGGGCCTTCAAAGCGGTGAAATTCCACGATTTCAAAATCTTCCGGACGCAAGCGAAGTGATCTGTCCTGAGTACATTCAAGACTATCTCCTTTTTGGTTGAAATCAAGATCGAAACCGCGTTTTTTCAAATCATCGGTGGCTTGGGATAAGGTGTCATAACTATTTACCTGCATATTTCTGGCTTTGCGATGAAGGTAAGGGCTTTGACTGATATCCACGTTCTCTGTCGCGTATTTTTGGGGACTTTAACTTTTGGTCGATCAAAGATCACCTGGAACATCACAGCCTCGTCGGTGTACAGCCACTGCTACACTGTCGTTGAAATCGCGCTTTTGATCGGGATTGAGCTCCTTCATGACAAGGGTCATTCGATCGCGTATGGTGTCGGCCAGGGCATATCCTTCTTGTGAAACCACTTCCTGACGTCTGTATAGTTCTTTTAACTGATCGGCCATTTCCATGGAAAATGAGGTGTCCACGCGATTGGATAGACTATCATTTAAAAACCGCAATGAATCCGCAATTTCAAATCGGGTTTCGCGGAGTTCAATGGCCCGACAATGCAGGGTGATCAACTCTTCAAAATTGACAGGCCATGTATTGTTTTCCGCATCAGCCTGATTACCACAAGAGGATACCACAAGGGCAACAGCGATTATAGCGATGAAATTCCTGCAAATGCCCACTACTCTATATTCTGCGGCCAGTTAATTTCACTCAATACCGCTTCGCCAACAGCATAACCCATGTCAAGTCCTGCTTCATTGTCCATGGTATAATGGATTCCGGCGTAATATCTGGAGAGTGCACATTCTTCAGCCATCATGTAAAAATTATTGAAAGTTCTGGCCTGGAATCCATATTGCATCTGACTCAAATCAGTAAAAGTATAGTCGCCTGAACTATTGGTTGCAAACAGATGAGCCATGATCTTAGAACCTGCACCTATTTCTGTGGAATGACCTGAAGTATATGCCGGGAAGGGGGGAGTGCCAATTACTGTTGCAAAGTTTGGGTCGATATAGAGCTTGATATAGCTCACAGGTCTGATTAACATGTAATCGTATTTCGATTTCCAACAGGAGATGAACGCATCGTTTTCTGCAACGCCCATCATAGCGAGGGCCACGGCTGATTTTTCCAGGGTTGCATTATTTTCAGAGAGCAGTTGTTTCAAAATATTAAAGGTATGACCAGCAGGAGTACAGGTTAAGAACGGATCATCGGCCCAGTATTTTGCGATGGTAATTTGTTCTTCCGAATTGGAACTTACCTGGTTATAAACATCCATAGATTCCGCATAAAAATCCGAGCCCGAATCAAATGAAAAAGGAATATGCGCCCCTGGTTGAGTGCGGGCAGCAATGCCACTTAAGAAACTCCGGTTGTATTGCCATTTCGGGCTTAAGGGTTTGAGCTGAGCACCGGTAGGAATCCAGCAATAATCTGCTTCCTCCCAAACAAAAGGACTTTGCCATGGATCGAGGTATGATTCGTGACCTCCGTCGGTTTTACTAATTTCGTATAACGCTTCGGCCATAGCAATTCCGAATTCTACCGATCGGTCTAATACGTCAGCCGGCACGTTATGTCCAAGATTTGCTCTGTTGTCCAATTCTCTCTCATTAATCTTTGCCAAATTCTCGTTCGTCAGATTACCGCCAAACATATGTCGCATGATACTGGCGGAAGCCGTATTGCAGACCAAAGCCCAATTGTAAATTTCTCCAGGGACAGGAGTGGGCAAACTTCCTAAGTTGATTCCATCTAACTGACCTGCAAGTGATTTTCCACCGGAAATTCCATGAACGACTGATTCGTAGGCGGTAATGCCTAAATAGCCATAAGATCTTGCTGCAATTGTCGGTAAATAACCCGGCGTGGTTCGTACGATATCACATTGGAGGGTAAAATATTCTTGCAGAAAATCTCCTGAATAGGTTTTTGCAGGTGCACTGGTCACCGGGGTTTGAGGTTGTTGCTCATCATCATCGGGTTGGCAGGAATACAACAGAACCAGCGCAGTAAGAGCGGTAAGGAGACGTCTCATGTCGATAAAATTCAATGTTTGGGCGATAAAAGTAGCCCATTTGTCGAAGTGTTCAAAATTTCTCACAACAAAATTTTTCGAAGTTTGTTTGGCCAACAAATTCAGGAGATTACTTCTATGGGAATTTTATCTAACGTATGATGATCAGAAGCCTGATAATTAATTGTTTTTCGGTATCTTTTAATTTCAAATCAGATATACATATTGGGGTTACCCCTTATAATTTGATATCCAATGAAACGGCTCAAATGTGTACTTTCGCGGTTCAAATTCACACCATGAAAAGTTTCTTACTCGTAGGTCTCAGTGCTTTTTTAAGTTTCAACACAATGGCTCAGCGGGAAATGGGGCCGGCTCATATATTGCGAACCGATATTCTTAACGATTTAACTTCAATTCAGGACCGGGATATTAGCGATACACTCAAACCATTGCTTCTTGAAGGTTGTGTAGCCACTCCGATGGTAATCTCTTCTTCGAATGGGGGTTTTATTTCTGGTGGCAATGGATACGGGGATTTAGAAAAAGCCCAGTATATATCCACCCCCGATTCAGGTACAGTATTTTCGGTGCTTGCCCTCATTGCCGGAAAGGAAGACGGCAGTAATGAAGAGTTCAGGGCATTCATGTACAGTGGGTCTCTTAGTTCAGCCCCTTTGGGCACACCTCAGACAACATCCTTTCCCGTGACTTATGACCAAATGGATACCACGGGTTTATTTACCACATTTACTTTTCAGAACCCACAGAATTTTGTTGGCGGATTTTTTCTCAGCCTGGAAGTTGATAAAAATGGTGCTTTTATCGGAATTGCCCATACGGACGACAATTGTGGTGGGAATTCGGCATGGGAGCGATGGAATAGTGGTGTATGGTATCCGATGAACAATCCCGAAAGCTGGGGAATCGATGTATCACTGTATCTCTACGCCGAAGTTAGCGCGATTTTTTTGAGCGACGACAACACCAATCTGATTTTGAGAGGCAGTGAAAAAGTGGTGCCCAATCCGGTAAACTCTGAGGCGATTTTGATTTATAGTCTTTTGAAGTCAAGCGATATAACCGTGCGCATATATGCTCCTTCCGGAAAATTGGTTGAGTCGTACAATCCTGGCTTTCAGCCGACAGGATTAAATCAACAGGCCTTAAACGTGAGCAATCTGAATTCTGGAATGTATATTTATTCCATTGTTTCAGACAGAGGTGTAAGAAATGGAAAATTCACCGTTGTGCGCTAATTGGGTTACGGGCCAGATTTCTTTCGTCCTATCTATTCGTTTCAATTCATTTGGTCAGCGCATTGTTGATTGAGCTTTCGTGATATCTCTGAAGTTTTTTATCCTTCAATTTTTCCGGGTTTACAATAATGATATTAAGAATCGGTTATGGCCAGGTTAAATAAAAACCAAAAAATCTTAGATTTGTCTTTTCCCATTCATTGTTATATAAACCTTCCATGATTAGACCAATACGCTTTTCAATATTTTTGTTTTCTATCACTTTCTTTTTTCTCTCTTCAACTTCCCGGATATTCGCTCAGTG
>JBGTLS010000204.1:0-4328 GCA_041744015.1 Cryomorpha sp.
GCGTTCGGAGCTCTTCATCTTAACTGCCATAAAGAACTTAAATCTTAGGCTAAAAGTAAGTCAGGCGTCGGACGATATAACGAAACCACGTTTCACTTATACACAAAAAGCGGTTAAAAATGCAAAACACTAATATTAAGACGGTAAGCTATAAAAGCAGTAAGGCGAATGAAGTCGTGGGACTTTATTCGCCTTTTAACCATACAAACCGTAGCTTGAATGATAAGTTAATCTACAGTTCACCGGATTCGCATTTATCCCGAAGGAAGTTGCTCTGATCTCTATCAAAAATGAAACTTATTTGCGTTTTAAAACCGAAGTCTTAAATTGCGTGGTTACCACATGGATTCCAACTAATTCCGAAGAAATGGATGGAGGGCAACACGTCAAGATTCAATCTGCTCAACACGGCCTTCACAGGCTTGTGTTTATATGTATCGCCGCTTTCGTGAATTAAATCATTTCGTACCTGGCGAACCAGGCAATTTCACTTTGACACATTGCGCATACAGGGCTCTGGCGGACCAGCTAATCATTGTCCGAAAACTTTGATTTCCTGTATTCTTTAAAGATTTTGCCTCTTTAGGCAATCCTGTTATCTCTCGATTAACTGTGTTAAAGGTATGTGTCCACTCCTGCCCTACCAAATTAATTCATCTACTGTTTCACACAGGGTATTCACATTGTTTATCAACAATTGTTAAGAACTCCCGAACAGCCTGATAACATTGCCTTAACTGTAATCGGGATTTTCAGAGAGGCAGAAAATAAATCAAAAAAAAAGAACCCAGATGGATTCTATTGTGTCTTTGTTCGGATGAATCTACTGAGATTGTTCAGCGCGGACATTCAGTTCTACCTTGCCCTTGCGGGTGAGTGCATAGCCATTTTTGTTTTCAATCAGGCCGTTGACATACAGTTTGGTGATTCTCTCCCCCACACGACCGTGTCCAACCGAAAGGTCTTTGTGAGATTCGATTTCTTTCCAGAAAGTTTTTTCGAGGCCACGCAGTTTGATGCGTTCCTTTTCTGAGCTGCACGAAATGTGCTGTTGAATGATTTCCAAAATCAGGCTGTCGTATCTGTCCATAAGATAAATGGTTTTGGTGTGGTTATCAATTGTTAATCATGGTTTGTCTCCTTATTGTTAAGCGATGATGCAGCAAAGCCTATCAATGTGAAGTCTGGTTTAAGCGGACCTTAAATGTAGGTAAATGAAGAGGTGTTTCAACCTGTGTTTATAAATAAAGGATGTTTTTTTGATAAGTACTGTTATACAGACTCCATAAGATGTTTGTCACCAATTATGGATCGAAATATTGTGATCTTTCTTTGTGTTTGGGAACAATCCTGGAAAAAAAGGCGTGCATTTTATTCATATCGGCTTCGATATCGCCACCCGGCCAGAAGGGTTCTGAAATGACGACTACCCGAAGCTCATAATCGAAGCCCACCAGGATGATTGGCACCCTGGCCATCACGGCAATATGGTAAAAACCCGTCTTCCATGTTGTGACCCTGCTTCGGGTGCCCTCCGGAGTAAGACACACAGCGAAGTCGTCTTGTTGTGCAAACAACCCGGCTACTTTTTCAACGAAACTGGTTTTCCTGGATCTGTCAACAGGATAACCGCCCAATTTAATCAGGGTGGCTCCTATGGGGAATTTGAAAAGTTCCTTTTTGGCAACATATCTAACATTGAGGTTCATAATTTTACGGGCAGCGATCCCGACCGGAAAATCTAAATTGCTGGTATGGGGAGCCACCACGAGAACGTATTGCTTCAGATCGGCCGGTATAATCCGCGGGATGCGCCATCCACGAAACTTAAACCATCGGACGCATAGCCACACAAAAATTGAACTCATAGCGGCAAAGAAAATGAAAATTGTGAATTTTCGATGCCGGTAATTTCAAAGCTCATTTGAATTCCTTCTTCAAAACCTTATCAAATACCATATCGTCGTTTCAAATCCATACTTTTGAAGTCATTCAAAATAATCCGGATTTTATGATGCCATCCCAGGAGAAAATCCATTTCCTTTCAATTTTCATTCTCACTATTATTATCCCCGCCTGCAACGAACCCATACCTGAAGAAAAAACTGAAAACCGGTCGAAAAAGCTGGCTGACACTTCGGGAATGGTCTGGATTCCCGGAGGAGAGTTTATTAGAGGAGCGCAGGTGCCCGGTGAATACCGACGGGAATATCCACCTCACCGCGTCCAGGTGGCCGGATTTTTTATGGACTCCACCGAAGTCACAAACGCCCAATTTGCGGCTTTTGCGAAAGCCACAGAATACACTACAATTGCAGAGCGGGAAATTGATTGGGAAGAAATGCGTAAACAACTTCCTCCGGGAATTCCCAAACCCGCAGATTCGCTTCTGGCGCCGGGAAGTCTGGTTTTTGATCCGCCTGCCACACCCGTATCACTCGACAATCACCACCAATGGTGGAAATGGAAAACAGGAGTCAACTGGCAACATCCGACCGGCGAAGAAAGCAACATTCAGGATCTCATGAACCATCCCGTGGTTCACATCGCTTATGAGGACGCGCAGGCCTATTGCAATTGGCGGGGCGGTACCCTGCCCACTGAAGCAGAATGGGAGTACGCTGCAAAAGGTGGATTAAAGGATGCCCGCTTTTCCTGGGGAGATGAAGATCCAATTGAGAATCCCAATCTGGCGAATATCTGGCAGGGCACTTTCCCCAATGAAAACAAGGCATTGGATGGATATGCGGGCACCGCCCCTGTGGCATCTTTCCCGCCAAATGGTTATGGGCTATATGATATGGCTGGCAACGTCTGGGAGTGGTGCAGCGATCTTTTTGCTGAAAATCACTACCACGAACTCGCGGGCCTCAAAATCTGTTACAATCCCGCCGGACCCAAAAAAAGCTTTGATTCGCGTGAACCCTACGCGGGAAATAAACGGGTGATAAAAGGGGGCTCCTATCTATGCCACGTCTCCTACTGCGAAAATTATCGCCCCACAGCCCGTGAAGCCACTTCTGAAGATAGCGGAATGCCCCACCTGGGAATTCGCTGTGTCATCAAAATGGATGTCGACACGGCCAATTAAAGTGCTCATCATATCGTCTGCATTTCAGAATGCGCACATTATCAAGCCATAAAATTCACCGAAGTCAGGCGGTGGTTCCTGACCGATTCGCTATTTTTGCACACATTGAAATACGCAATAGTCGACATCGAAACCACAGGCGGTAACTTTAAAACCGGCCGGATTACCGAAGTGGCAGTATACCTGCACAACGGCAACAAACAAATCGGATCTTATACGACCCTGGTCAATCCGGAAATTCCCATTCCATCGTTTGTTGCAAACCTCACTGGCATTTCAAATGAGATGGTCGCTGATGCGCCCACTTTTGCAGAAATTGCGAAGGAATTGCTTGAAGTGACTGAAAATGCCATTTTCGTCGCACACAATGTCAATTTTGACTATGGTTACATCCGCGAAGAATTCCGGAAGCTCGGAATGGATTTTAAGCGAAAAAAACTGTGCACGGTGCAATTGAGTCGACAGTGTTTTCCTGGTCTGGCATCATACAGCCTCGACAAAATCACCAGAGAACTTCAAATCGAACTTCCCGGACATCACCGGGCTGCTGTGGATGCTTTTGCCACCATGGCCCTTTTTGAAAAAATCATCGCTTCGAAAAGTGAACTGGGACTTTTCGACGCCCATTGCGGAATGCCGGATTTATCGGTATTCCAAAGTCCGCTCATCGATACAGATTTCCTCAACAGCATTCCGGATGAGTGTGGAGTCTACAGATTCTACGATCGGGAAGACAATTTGCTCTATATCAAAAGGGCAGACAATATTCTCACGTCAATCTGTGAAAAAATAAAGCCGAACGAGACGCAGATGTACAAGGACCTTCAGCGCGATTTGCACCGGATCGACTATGAAAATACGGGAAGCGGCCTGATTGCCCAACTCATTGAAGCGCATGAAGTAGTCGCTTTCAAACCGATTTATAATTTTGGCCGTTTTTCGATGAAAGCCCACTACGGCTTGTTTGCCAGACAGGTGGGCGACGAAATTCACTACACCCTGCTCAAGCGACGAGAGGGTCGAAAAGCCTCCGCCGTTTTTGCCAATTTTTACGAAGGCTTGGATTTTCTTAAAAACATGGCTGCCCTGGCTGAAGTCGAAGTGACCCAGCTACCGAATGGACGTCAGAATGTGCCTGGGCTTATCCTTCCAGCAGATTATGATCTACAGGACACCAATCAAAAACATTACGCCATTGTAGACGAAGGCCGCAAGGCAAGTGAGCGATCAATGATTC
>JBGTLS010000205.1:0-12167 GCA_041744015.1 Cryomorpha sp.
CGCTTGTCTGAGCGCCGCTTCGTTAATCGAACGGTTGTTGATGGCATCCATTCGGGCGTGGTCGCCCACAGCCGAATCTGGTGGTGTGGGTTTTGTCAATTCCTTGTACTCTTCGATGAGTGATTCAGTTTTTCTGATTTCATCCTCTATCTGTGCTTTTATCTCATTTTGATTCATGAAGGTAAGGTGGTAAAACTTCCCCACGCCAAAATCCTATTGACATTCTTTATCAATGTTCTGCGTTTTATTTTTCTGCGATACCATTCACTGAAGTTTCGAGATGATTTCGCCAAATTAAACCTGCACCAATTTCCATTTGCCCTTCCGGAAAAGATAAATGGCGATAAGGGCGTACAGCGAGTGGCAAAATGCAATAGAAAAGAACACGCCATTCACACCCCAATCAAGATTGATGGACAGCCAATACGACAGTGGAATCTGCACAATCCAGAAAACGAAAAGGCTTATGTAAAGGGGTGTTTTGGTATCTCCGGCTCCGTTGAAGGCCTGCCCCACCACCATTCCGTATGCAAAGAATATGTACCCGATACAGATGATTTGCAGACCCGACCTGCCAATATTCAAAACGGTTTCATCCTCACTGAAAAGGCTGAGAATGGGATTTGCGGAAAGGCCAAACAAAATGGAAACGAGTACCAGAAATATGGCGTTGTATTTTGCAGCAGCCCACACTGATTTTTCTGCCCTTTCGGGAAATAAAGCACCGAGATTTTGACCCACAAGGGTTGCTGCGGCATTTGCGATACCAAAAGAGGGGAGAAGCGTGAATATGATGATGCGAAAGGCAATCGTGTATCCGGCGAGTGCTTCCGCACCGAATTGAGATATAATGCGCACCAGAAAAATCCAACTGGCGCTCTCCACCAAAAACTGGCCGATACCACCTGCAGATACTTTGATGAAATTGAGAATGGTTTTCGTGCGCCATACCACATTCGCGCGCACCAACTGCACAACACCGGTGCCTTTCAGCAAATGATAAAATTGATACCCCACCCCAATCGAACGACCAATCGTAGTTGCAATGGCGGCCCCAGCCACACCAAAGGCGGGAATGGGTCCGAGGCCGAAAATGAAGATCGGATCCAGCACGATGTTGAGTCCATTGGCCAGCCAAAGTGTGCGCATGGCAATGGCGGGATTGCCGGCACCCCGAAAGATGGCATTGTTTACAAACAGCAGAATCACACTGAGATTTCCGGCGTACATAATGGTGGCATAATCACCGCCTTCTGCAATCAGACTGGCATCACCACCCATCAAACGCAAAACGTCCTCGGCATAGATGAAACCCAATACGCCCAGAATGGCGCCGATAATCATACTCAGCGCGATTGTTTGAAAAGCTGCATCACCGGCTCTCTTGAATTTTTTTTCACCCACCCTTCGGGAAATGATGGCCGTAACCGCCATGCTAAAACCCACCGCGAGCGAGTAGATAATCATCAATACGGATTCCGTGAGACCTACCGTAGCGACTGCATTGGTGCTTATCTGAGCCACAAAAAACACATCCACCACTGCGAAAAGCGATTCCATGATCATTTCGAAAACCATGGGAACCGAAAGGAAAAAGATGGCTTTTTTTATGCTGCCCGTGGTGTAGTCGCGATCAAGGCCTTTCAGTGCATCACCGAAATGCCGAAATATTTGAGACAATTGAACTGATAGATTTTTCATCCTGATTTAAATAGACGGTAAAAGTTTGGAAAAGGACAAGGAAAAAAGGCAATAGCGTTCGGAAGATTATCCGAAAATTCTAATTTCTATTGCGGCTATCAGCTTCATAATGCTGCAAAAGTAATTTTTTTTGGGATTCAGTGGGAAGACCATCCGAAAAAAAATGACAAGGCGAAAAACCATATTCCGGGTATTGTATCTCCGATGACTGCGAATATGCTTTTAGAATACTTCAAAATATTATCTTGAGCCGAATTAATATTCAATTGAATGAACAATATGACGAAAGATGTGCTTTTTAGAGAAAAACAAAAATTTAATCAGTGGTGGATATGGTTCATTGTCATCGGACTAAATGCCATCCTTCTGTTTGCCGTTTACCGTCAGGTCCTCGCTGGCCAACCATTTGGCGACAACCCGATGGGGGATGATGCGCTATTGCTCACATTTGGGCTGGTGCTGCTATTCACGTTAATGTTTCTTAGTTTCCGCCTCGAAACCATTATCAAATCGGACGGAATTTATGTCCGGTTTTTCCCATTTCACATGAAATTTCAATATTATTCCTGGGAATCACTCCTAAAGGTGTATGTCCGGGAATACTCGCCCATGTCAGATTATGGCGGCTGGGGTATGCGGTGGAGCCTTTTCGGAAAGGGGAAGGCATACAATGTTTCGGGCGACAAGGGATTGCAATTGGAATTGAAAAATAACAAGAAGTTGCTCATTGGTACCAATCAGGCCGCAGAATTGACCACCCTCCTGTCAACGCTGGGTCAGCTCAGGGCTTAAAAATAAATGGTCAGATAGGTTCTGTAAATGTCAGCCCTCAACCATGACCATGTTACCTTTTTTATATCCGCGAAAAAAACAAAGCTTTCTTTTTATAAACCAAAATGATATCTTCGTTTCTGTGAAGTTTCTGCAACGCATAGCGCTTTATACTTCTCTCCTCTTTGTGCTGGGGCATACACTCACACCCCATGCCCATGCAGAAGAGGTGAGTCACGCCCTCTGCGTACATGAAGAGAATAACGCACGTTCCTTCATGGACGTGATCGCTTGTTTTTTCCATCCGGACCTCGGTTCCGACCACCTGGAAGAATTTGTGGGCAGTGAGGATTTTAACTTTGACTTTTTCATTTCCCGACAGGCAGATTTCAATTATTACATTCCGTCAGCCATTCGTTTCAGCAGTGAAGCGCAATCGATTTTCACCGGTTTGCGCGCTGCTCCACCAACCCTCCGCGGCCCTCCGGTTAAGGCTTGAGCAGTTTTTCTGTCTTTCATGCCTTAACAAAAAATTCCCATGTTTGAGAAAATCATTGCCCTCGCGGTTGGCAACAAGCTGATCGTAATGATGGGTGTGGCCGCACTGATCGTTACCGGAATATATAGCCTTTCTGAAATATCGATTGACGCCGTGCCCGATATCACCAACAACCAGGTGCAAATTGTCACCACCACGCCCAGCCTCGCAGCCGAAGACGTGGAAAATTTTATTACGTATCCCATCGAGCTGGCCATGGCCAACCTGCCAGACGTGCTCGAAATACGCAGTATTTCGCGCTATGGGCTCAGTCTGGTGACGGTGGTATTTGACGAAAGTGTCGAAACCATGCGCGCCAGGCAATTTGTGGCCGAACAGCTCAATCTTGCCGCAGACGATATCCCGGCCGGTTTTGGTTCTCCCGAAATGATGCCCATCACCACGGGCCTCGGCGAAATTTATCAATACGTCCTCGAGGTGGACCAGGAATACATTGAAAAATACGACGCCACCGAACTGCGCACCATACAGGACTGGATCGTAAAGCGACAACTCAGCGGCATTGAAGGCGTAATCGAGACCAGTTCTTTTGGCGGATATGTAAAACAATACGAAGTGGCTTTCGATCCGGAGCGCCTCAACGCCATGCAGATCACCATCGATCAGCTGATACACGCCCTGGAAGCCAACAATGCCAATACGGGTGGTGGTTACATTTCACGGGGTACTAAGGCTGTTTACATACGTACGGAAGGTATGTTGCGCTCGTTGGAAGACATCGGTCGGATTCCCGTTTCACTGGCCGGATCGCAACCCATTCTCATCCGCGATATTGCAGAAGTGCGCTATGGTCAGGCGCTGCGCTACGGTGCGCTCACGAAAGATGGAAAAGGAGAAGCAGTAGGAGGGATCACCCTCATGTTGAAAGATGCCAATGCCAAAAGTACCGTCGATCGCGTGCGTGCGCGGATTGTTGAAACCCAAAAAACATTGCCGCCGGGCATTCGCATTGAGCCTTACCTCGATCGCAGCGACCTTGTGGAACGCAGCATGGCGACAGTGGTCAGAAACCTTGCAGAAGGCGGACTTTTCGTCGCTGTTATCCTTATATTTTTCCTGGGTAATTTCCGCGCCGGATTGCTCGTGACTTCTGTGATTCCCCTTTCGATGTTGTTTGCCCTGAGTCTGATGCATTTTTTTGGGGTGTCTGCCAATCTGATGAGCCTTGGAGCTATCGACTTCGGAATTGTAGTAGATGGAGCGGTCATCGTTGTCGAAGGCATTTTGCACTACATGGCCGCCCGGGCCATTGGCAACCATCTCACCCAACCAGAAATGGACAGCCTGGTGGTGAAATCGTCTGGTCAGATATTTGGATCGGCGGCTTTTGGCATACTCATTATTCTGGTTGTATTCTTTCCTATACTCCATCTTCAAAGCATCGAAGGGAAGATGTTTCGCCCGATGGCGCTAACACTCATGTTTGCCCTCAGCGGAGCCCTCATACTCTCGCTAACCTATGTGCCGGTGATGGCCACCTACCTTTTGCGACGGGTTAAGTTTGATAAAAAAACGCCCGGAGAGCGGATTATGGAATTTCTCCGGGTGCGATATGCCAGCTGGCTTTCGCGAAATATCGGTTATGGCCGGATTGTTATTCCATTTACCGTACTGATTCTGATGGTTTCAGTTTGGCGAATAGCGACGATGGGCGCTGTATTCCTGCCCGATCTCGAAGAAGGCGACCTCGCCATGCAGTTGGCCGTGCAACCGGGAAGCAGCCTTGAAACCACAGTTGCCGCATCCACTGCCGTGGAAAAACTTCTGCTCGACAGTTTCCCGGAAGTAAATCACATCGTCTCGAAAATTGGCACCGCCGAAATTCCCACCGACCCCATGTCGATTGAGGATGCCGATGTGATGATTTTGCTCAAACCCAAAGATGAATGGACCAGTGCCACTACCCGTGAAGCACTTGTGGAGCGTATGAAATCGGTGCTGAAGGTCTTTCCTGAACTGTCTTTCGAATTTACCCAACCCATTCAGTTGCGCTTTAACGAACTACTCACAGGAAGCAAATCGGACGTGGCCGTAAAAATATTTGGAGATGATCCGGATGAGCTTTTACGCCTCGGTGAGGCAGCTGAGCGTATTATTTCACCTATTCCAGGCGCCGGAGACTTGAAACTGGAAAGAACGGCTGGTTTGCAGCAGCTCGTGGTGCAGTACGACCGGGAAAAAATGGCCTGGTACGGCATCCACATTGACGAATTGAACACGACCATACAGGCGGCATATGCAGGCGCTTTTGCGGGGATCATCGCCGATGGTGAACGCAGGTTTGATCTGGTGGTTCGGCTGAAATCCGACGCCCGTCAACATCCCGATCTGAGTGGACTCTACATCACGACTCCACATGGGAGCCGGGTACCACTGAGTGAGGTAGCCACCATCGTACCAATGGAAGGTGCCGCCATGATATCGCGTGAAAATACGCGGAGGAGAATCATTCTGGGCGTGAATGTGCGCGATAGGAGTTTGACGGAAGTCGTGGACGATATCCAGTCAGCCATCGAAAGCGAACTCGTGCTTCCTCCGGGTTACAGAATCAGTTACGAAGGTGAATTTCAAAATTATCTGGAGGCGCGATCACGGCTGGCCGTTGCGGTACCAATCGCCCTCGCGATGATTCTTTTCCTGCTTTACCTCGCGTACCGAAAATGGAGATTCGTCTTTCTCGTTTTTGCGACAGTTCCTTTATCGGCGATCGGCGGCATCTGGCTGCTTTACCTGCGCGATATGCCCTTTAGCATTTCCGCCGGTATCGGGTTCATCGCGCTTTTTGGCGTAAGCGTACTCGACGGAATCGTACTCATAAGCCACATCAACCATTTGAGAAACACCAATACAATGACCTTAACTGAAGCCATTACCCAGGGTGCATCCGACAGATTGCGCCCTGTATTGCTTACCACGCTGGCTGCCACTTTCGGGTTTATACCTATGGCTCTCAGTACATCGGCCGGCGCGGAAGTTCAAAAACCACTTGCCACAGTCGTCATAGGTGGATTGATCAGCGCCACAATTCTAACCCTTGTAATCCTTCCCATGCTCTATCAGTGGATGGAATCACGGAAAAAGAGTTTGCCGGGAACTGCACTTTCTTTACTCGTGATTGGGCTGTTCACCGTGAACGGAAATGCACAGGATACGATCAACCATGAAACATTTATGGAACGCGCCCTTGCGGGAAATCCGCTATTGGAAATCCAGCAGATTGAGCGCGACATAGTGGCTGCCAGAAAGGGGAGTGCCTGGGAACTGGGTGCCACCGGGGCTTCTTATAGTTATGGACAGCTCAACCGGACCGATATCGTTGATGATTACCAATGGAATTTCAACCAGGATTTTGGATCCATCCCGGGACATATCAACCGCAGCAAACGCAATGAAGCGGCACTTCAGGTGTCGGATGCCGAACTGGCCGAATACGTTGTGCATTTTGAAACGGCGCTGCGAATAGACTACCTGCGCTGGGTTTACGCCCACGTGCGCATGACTCATTTTGCAGAAGCACTGATCCAGCTCGACAGCCTCAACGCCATGGTGGGTAATCAGACTGAAGCCGGAGCAATTTCAGCCGCTGAGCGATACCTTTTTGAGAGTCAGATATTGCGCTTTCGCCAAATGTACAACGAGGCACAGGTCGCTATGCGCGGCCTGCAGGAATCGCTGGAAGCACGGTGCCTCTTTGACCTCACCGACATCAGGCCCGATGAAACTGACGCATTTTCGGCACAGATTGAAAAGCCGGAAAATGTCGAAATATCGATTTTCACTGCTGCCCAAAGTGCCCGCGTTTTGGAAAGCGAATACCAGGTCAAAACCAATCGCGCGGCATTTTTTCCAGCCTTGTCGGCAGGTTATCAGGTGGGCAGGCTCGAAGGTGTGGCAGGTGCAGATGCTTTCACAGTAGGCCTGGCCATTCCGATCTGGTATGGTCCCGATAAATCTTTGGTGCGGCAGGCCAGTTTGCAGGTTCTACGGGAGAATGCACAATTGGAAACCACCGCATTTCAGGCAAACGCTGCTCTGCGACGCGCTGAGACAGAACTCAATCTGCGTGCATCCATATACGAGCGCGATGCTGATGGCCTGCAAAACCGGTCATCCGCCTTGTACGATGCCTCTTTTGCGGCTTTTCGCAGTGGCGAATCTGATGCATATCAACTCGTGCAAAGTCTGCTCACGGCCACCGACCTTTACCTCATTTATCTCGAAATAGCGGAAGCTTACGGGATATCAAAATACAACCTTTCCAGATTCAGAACCAGATGAAAACATTCAGAATACTCTTTATTTTAATTTTGGCGACAGCCACGGCGTGCAATACGCATACCGATTCTGCTGATGCACACGACCACGACCACGATCATTCACATGATACGTCGGAAATACCGGGACTTTCAGCCAGTGATACAGCAATTTTTGGACTTCAACTTTCCGCCCCGACATACCATGCCTCGGGCGACACTTTGATGGTGCGTGGATTTGTTGATGCCCCGCCACAAAGCCGTATTGATGTGGCTTTGCCCTACGGAGGTCTTATCACTTCGCTGAAATTTTACGAAGGTGCTTATGTGAAAAAAGGCGCACTGCTCGCGGAGGTGCAGCACAACGATTACATCAGTTTACAAGAGGATTTTCTGCGGTTGAGCGCGGAGAAAATCCAGACGGAATCGGCATGGAGGCGCCAGGAAGATTTGAAAGACAAGGGTTCGACTTCAGAAAAAATTTACGAAGAAGCCCGAAATGCCTACAAATCGGTAGATGCGCGCATGCAGGGCGTGGTGGCGCGGATGAAACTTGCCGGGATTTCACCTGAGCGTGTAGAGCGCGATGGAATTCAGGAAAAAGTCTTTGTTTACGCGCCTGTTTCCGGATATATCACGTCGGTGAATGCCAATATTGGTACGTATGTCGCTGCGAATGCGCCGATTTACAAAATGGTTGACATTAGTCACCTGCATGTCGAATTGGCGGTATTTCCCGATCAGGTGGCGCAGTTAAAGGTGGGCCAATCCGTTTATTTTACAACGAGTGGTAAGGGTGAACGTCGACACGGGGAGGTGTTTCTCATTTCTCAGGATGTGAAAGCGGATAGCCGCACGGTGAATGTTCATGTACATCCGGATGAAGATACGCCGGGCTTGTTGCCGGGAATGTTTGTGCAGGCCACCGTTCACATAACCACAGACAGTCTTTATGGGTTGCCTCATTTTGCTGTGACAGAACGGGATGGAGAAATGGTGGGATTGGCTTTGGAGGGTAATCATTTTGAATTGGTTTCCTTTCCGGGAAATAAAGTCATAGACCGGGGGGTGGTTGTCTTTCCGGAAAATGAAAAAAGAATGTTTGTGACCGGTAATTTGCAGCGTGCTGTGTCGGCATATTTTGGGGATAGCGGGGGTGAGGCGGGGCATAGCCATTGAGAGGTCGCTTACAAATTGATTGACCTTCGAAAAACTAAAAAACTAAAAACTCATTTCACCGCAAAGGTTCACGGTGAAAACATGGGGACGCAAGAAAAGGGCTGAAGCTCTTTTGAGACTCGACCAGGATTTGGAACGTTTTTTATTTATCTCAAAGTCGGAAAGGTTATGAAAGCAAAGGAGTGCCGCAGCACTTGAACGACTATTTGCTTAAAATAACCTGCTCAATAAACACCTTCGTAGGCGTTTGAAAGCGGCAAATGTAATATCCGGGAGGTAGACTGGAAAGGTCCAGCACGCCGCCTGCAAGTGCTCCATCTTTTGTGATAGCTCCATCCAGACTGTAAACCGTATATATTATATTTTCTTCAAAACCAGCTGACAGCCGAATGTTTAACAAGCCGTTCGTGGGATTGGGGTAAATGCTTAATTCTTGACCATTGTCCAAACAGGATTCAGAATAAATGATTTCACTCACGGAAAACTGCCCGTCCCAATCAGTTTGTTTCAGTCGAAAGTAATTGCCTTGATTCGTACCGGGGGGGATGGTGTAATTGTACACATGTTCGGTCGTGGAGTTACCCTGTCCATCAATTTCCGCAATTGTTGTCCAGTCTGCACCATTGTAACTTGTTTCAATGCTAAAATAATCATTTCCCACTTCGCTTGCAGTGGCCCAGGCCATGATGCGGCTGCCGTTGATACAATTGCCTTCAAATCGCAACAGACCGATGGGCAATACATTGCCTGAACTGCCGATGGTAAAAGGGCTGAAATTACTGATCGTTCCATTGGAAGTGATACTGCCGCTGTCAGCGTTGCCTGCCCAACTACCATTGCCGTGGTCTTTCCAAAGACTGCCATCCCATCTTACCACCTTCGCACTTATCGGGTCTACAGGTAAACAACTGCGGCTATCCCAGCTTAAAGTTACCTCAACCGGTGAGATGCCAGCCGTACGATCCAATACCCAATACTCGCAGGTTGAAACAGTAATGATCCCTGGATCTTTGCTGGTTACATCGTACAAACTATTCGGGTTGCCACTAAAATACTCACAGGTAAATTTATCCGTTTCGTTTAATGGTGCACTGATAGAAACAGGGGCATACAAACCTTGTTTGCCGACTGGAAAAGTAAATGCACCATTGCCAACCTTGGTCATTGGCCCTGCCACATGACTCGATGAATCACCACCCACCACAACCACCGTATTTTTTACTGATAACAGAGCCGTATCAGCGGTATGTAATACACCATCTGAAAGTATGAATAAACCGGAAACTTCCAATGCCTGGTTCAAAATGACCCCTCCGGTACTGCTGTTATTCACCCTGAGGTTGATAATTTTGGTAATAGAATCTCCCGAAATTGTCTGCGGCACATTCCCGGCCATTACAAAAATAAAAGAAGAGTCGATGAATGTGCCATTGTTCGAAATATCCCCGAATATACCAATCATGCTTCTCGGAGCCAGTTTCATGGTACCCATGATATTGAGCTGCTGAGCAATAGTCGGTTGAATCAACATGAAAGATGCTACCGACAACCATATATTTACGCCACTGAAAAATTTCATGAACGGGAATTGTTAGTCTCTAATTCTAAACTGCATGTTGGAAACTGTTAATGGCGTAGTGCCAGTAGTTGTTTTGATGAATACTTCTACATAATCGTTTGTTGCCATGTCAACCTCCCTATTCAAAATCAATGAAAAAGCCTGATTGTTAGTCATGGTACCGGTGCTCATGACCGGGCCGGTAATAATTGAACCGTTCTTGTAAATTGCAATTGTAAAATCAGCACTGTTGGCAGGGGCTTGACCTGAAACTAGAATATCAACGCTTGCAACTATCGGTTCCCTTCCCAGATAGGTAAGACGATTAGAAGCAGGGGACGAAATTTTCAGTAGACTTGTACTAGTGGTGGTTCCGGCTACTTTTACATAGGTGTTGGTAGGTGATGTATTTGTGGTCGTGGCATTCGCGTTCATATATATATATCCATAAACACGGGTGTCCGGGATGTTTGTGTTTTGCAACATCTTCCAACCAGGATCATAGGATGTCAATCCATTCAATGGGCTTCCAACACCCCTGAACATATTCGTTGTCATGCGACCACGGTCAACTGTAGCTCCTGCATTAAGTTTCACTCCTGATTGTCCACTGTATATAAAGTAGTTGTTGGAAAGATCAATATCGTCAATAACCAGAGCCCCCAAAAATTCAATCCCTGCACCTGAAGTAACATTGGTAATAAAAGTGAAAGCGCAGGCAAATTTGCCCATGGTGCCGGTTACTTTTACTCCATCTTTGGTGTTCCAGTAGTTTTTGACAATCGTTACGGCCTTAAAGCCACTAATCTGACCAACACCCAAGCTGGGGATACCCACTTCAACAACGGAATTGCCCGAAAACAGGTTGCAAAACTTCGTTCCGGTGCCATCTTTAAAATCGTAAGCTTTTGTACTGCCACTTAGGGGTATTACAACGACGTCTTGCATAAACACGGATACATTCGTACTTCTAAGAATCGCGCCAGCTACGGCTGAAGCTACCCCATCGCGTGCAGGATCAATGCCCCGCAAATTGGCCCCATTCAATTCCAGGTAGTAAGGCGTGATATTAACAATGCCTTTAAAAATATACATAGAGTTGGCATCCAGTGTTATGGCGCTGCCAGACGGGGTGGGAAGATCTGCCAGCGAATAAACATAGACAAGCTTGTCATTGGGGTTGGTGTATGCAGTGGACACCCACATACTGTTGCGGTAGACGTCCATGGTCCCGGATGTGGTATTGTAAACTTGTAAACCGTTGGGTGGGGAGGAAATGGAATCACGCTGCGCCGTGGTCATTCGTGTTAACAAAATACCGCGGGTGGTATCTTCCATCTCGAAAATGGACGCCGGATCAATGATATTTGGATTGTCACCTAATTTGATTTGTGCATGTGCACTCACAAGTAAAAAAAGAAAAACGGAGATTAATAAGGATTTCATGGTAGTAGATTTTATTTGTTGATTTACCCTAATAAACTCAATTGTCTATTTTGAGCTCTTGTGTCAGCAAATCGCAATGATCTTACGATACCATTTATCGGATATAAAGATTGAGATTAAGTTTTGTGTCAAGTCCATCGTCAGTTGAACGTATTACATGGGCTGAAGTTCCATTTAGTTTCAATGCAAGCAAACGGCTGGTAAATGATGGTAGAATAACGAAAACACTTTTGAATTTCCCGCTTGATCAGGATAGATAGGAGATCACTCTCGGACCACTACAATCTGAATCAAACAGCAAATAGCGAACACGAAGATCCAGGCACTAAAAACCCTGACTGCCATCAGCCAGGCAAGCACTAAAAACCAACCAAAAAAATCCTTGCAAAATCAAAACCCACTCCTTAGCTTTGCCACACAAAGTACTTTTCAATGAAAGCAGACCAGGACTATATTCGTGACATTGCCGAGATACGATCTATGATGGAGCGCTCATCCAAATTTCTCTCGCTTTCGGGTTGGGCAGGGATTATGGCTGGTATCTATGCGCTGGCGGGAGCTTATGTGGCTTATGCGGTTTTAGATTTCAAACCAGTCGAATTTTACGACGGTTCTTCGCGGATTGCTTCAAATCCTTCAGACATACAAAATGTTGTATTTCTGGCTCTTACTCTGCTTATTTTGGCGATCGGTACGGCGG
>JBGTLS010000206.1:0-4256 GCA_041744015.1 Cryomorpha sp.
TGATGCTGGTCAGTGAAACACACATTGGCAGTCTATCCGATCCGAATGTGCCAAATGTTAGCAACTGGAATAGTTCAGCCATCCCATTAACATCATACCCAATTAGTAATCAAGGATTTTCATGGCCAATTTCGTACATAGATCAGCACCTGGTTCCAGATCAAATCGATTATGACAATTATATCGAAGATTTTTTCTTTCAGGACTGTGCGTGTTGTGAGAAGTACGCCTATTATGATGAAAACATGGATACGCTTTATGAAGCTACCGCCTCAGCGGTATGGCAATATGGTGTAAACAATAATCCATGGAATGCAGTAACGGGTGATACGATATTTATCCGGGATGAATTGCGAATTCCGGCTGGAAAATCTGTAGACATAAAAGGAATGATTTTTAAATTTGGACCTGAAGGCAAAGTGGTTGTTGAGAGAGGGACGGGCGGGAACAATGGTGCGATTCTGCGCTTAAGAGATGAGAGTATATTCACTGCTGATTTTCGCTGTGCTAAACGAACGTATACTTGTAAGAACCCAGCAGACAGTTGCGATGTGCTTAAAATGTGGAAAGGAATAATTGTGGAAGGTTACCCATTTATACAGCAATCGGGAAGTATGGGCGCGTATCAGGGGAAATTGTACATATCACAGAAGTCCATAATAGAATTTGCTGAAATAGGTATTCACGCGGGCAAATCTGGGGGTTCATATGGAGGCGGGCTGGTAAATGTCCAAAATAGTGTGCTTAAGGATTGCGAAATCGGTATTCAATTCGAATCGTATATACGGGTGAATGGAACAGGGACTGAGTTATTTAATCTGAGCGTTGTAAATAATAATGATTTTGTAACAACAACTGATTGGTTAGATAATTATGACCCAAAAGCTTTTGTTGTAATTAAGTCTTCAAGCGGAATACAATTGAAAGGCAATCGATTTAAAAATTTAGACTGGATAAATTTCAATGTTCTCAAGCGGGGTGTCGGAATTTATCATGAAAATTCGAGGGTTCTTTGCGACTGGTTGTGTTTGGGTGCCATTTATCCCTGCGGAAGTTGGGCCCAAAGTGAATTTTCCGGATTGACATATGGAATATATGGTATAAATTCAGGAGGTTCAACCAGAACACTGACGGCCAATTTTAATGATTTTAACTCAGTCAGAATAGGAATTGCGCTTTCAAATTTCATTAATCCTACAATTTTGGATAATCATTTTGCGCTTAATTCCGAAAAAGGGTCTATAGGTTTGTATCTCTTAAGCAGCACGGGATATACAGTTCAGAACAATTATTTTCAGACCGGACAGTATTCTACCGGTCCCATTTCAAATCTCGGTATTTATGTTAAAGATTCCGGAGGAAGTCATAATGAAATTTATCGAAACACTTTTCATAATTTACATACAGGCGGATATGTGGACGGAGTCAACATGAATACTTCCCAACACAATCATGATTTTGGTTTGCAATGGATATGTAATACCTTTAATTATCCATTAAAGGTTGCTGATATTTTCCTCAATGGCTCAATGGCTGAACATCAGGGTAATTGTGGTACAAGTCGACCGGCTGGCAACATGTTCAGTCATAGCCGAAACTTCTTATTTCCGAATCACTACGATTTGTACGCCAGCCAACTTTCGCATCCATATCTTTCAACACATTCTGTGTACTATGACCACCATCAGGCCGCCGGATCTCCTATTCGAATACTTCCTTTAAATTTTTCAAATGGGAGTGCAGAATACATCATGGCTGAATGTCTTTCTATTCCGTATAATCCTGCCATTCATTGTAAAGTTGACCAATCCGGAGCTCCTGAAGGGGATGTAGTTGAATTTAATGGGGGAGGTGAGAATGGAAGTGCGAATATGGCATATTCAGAAATTCAGGAAATTGCCCAGGAATTTGATTCTCAAATTTCGCAGTTCGCTGAATCTGTAGAACAAGATAATTCTGACAATTTTTCAAATGTTTTGACTGAACAGTCAAGATTTTGGCATGCAGTTAGTCGTCAGTATATGGCAGATACTTTGGGAATAATAAGCAAGGAAGAAATGATTTCTTTGCTGCAAGCATATCAGCCAGAATCTATTGAACGTTTTGCCTCGATACTGCTTGAGGATGCTGGTGCAGAATGGGTCGACAATTCGAATATTTCTCATTCAATTTCTGAAGATGTTAATTTGCCTTCTCTCGTCAATGACACGCTTCCTCAAATGATTCCGGCGTATTTTGAAGGCGATTTTTTCGCGGTAACTGCACGAGTTAATTTACTCAATTCGTGGTATGTGGAGAATAATTCCTATTACCACTTTCTAACACCTGAAATAGAAATTGCGGCAAGTGACGAGGGTAAGTCGATTGATCATCAGAATGAAAAAGATTCTGCTAAGCTTATTTCAGTTTTGCCTAATCCTTTTAATGAAATGTTTACTGTGGATATTTCTGCTGTTTCTAACGGAGAATCTGACTACTTTATTGAAATATATGACATAGCGGGGCGTAAAATTTTTCAAAGTAGATTTGGACAGGATCAGGTTACCCTGCAGATTAACGGTAACAATTTACCCGCAGGTTATTTGAACTATGTATTGTTTGAGAATCAGATTCCGGCCTATTCCGGAAAACTGTTAAAGCTGAAATAGGATTTAAATTCTGTATCAAACAGAGAGCGTCATAGAACCAAATCAAATTCTCTGATTGCGAAAAGCGTTTTGAAGCAAGTCTTCAAAACGCTTTTACTTTTTCAGATCCGTTGTCGATAAATCAGTTTCGATGAAAATAGTCACTCCAAATAATAAAAAACCCCCCAATCCATCGGTGTCCAAAGGCTGTTTTTGATGCCGATTTCCTTCAGCCGGGTATTTGTCCAGTTGTTGCAGGTCCAAAACATGTGGTATTTTCCGTGGGCTTCGTAAAAGTTGTCGTACTGGTGGTAACCGGCTTCCGGAATGAGTAATGGCGATTCATTGTCCAGAACAAAACTCTTGCGGATATCATTTACGAGCTTTTCGTACATCTCACCAGTAATGATTATACGTCGGCTGTCTTCAGATGGCTGTGGTGAACGCAATAGGTATTCCACATGCATGGCCGTGGCACTGGGAACAAACAGGGCTTTCATCAGAGTGGGAAAAGTAAGGTCAGCCATGGTAGGGGTGAGGATATAAAAATTTTTTTCCCCCCAGCCTATCGAGACGTGGCCTGGTTCACGTGTTGCTTCAGCAGAAAGCGGTAGGAATTCGCCCCAGTCAAAAATATCGTTGGATACCGGCATCACGATGTCTGCGTGCAGACCATTGGTTTCAATAAAGATCTCCACATCACCTTTTCCCGGAAGGGGAGCAGAATTCACAGGGATGATCATTCCGACGCCTGCTCCCGCAAAGTACAACAAGGCCATCGCAAAGATACCGGCGAGAAAGTATAAAATGAGTTTTAAGGCTTTTATCATCTGATCAGATTGCAATCATTGGGATAAGATAAACAGATTCCGGTAACTGTATAGCGGTTGGATAATATTTGAACTTTATCTAAGTCTGAACCGGTCATTTCATAAACAATGAGTTTCGTCTTACATCCAGTTCGGCGGTCGTTTTTCGATGTTTGTCGATTATTTTTTGCAGATTGTAGGAAGCGTGCATGCAGCCTGCATTTTTTCGCTTGTAAAATGGCAACCTGTAGGCACTTTCTCCGTTTAGTACTTACCTTATCTCACTATGTCAGTATCCGGAAATATCTTTCAACTCAACATGCGTAATGCCCTGATAAAGGTGCCACAATCCTATGGTTTGTATACGCTGTTTGACGGACACGGAAGCCCAATCTATTACGGCAAAGCAGAAACAGAAACGTTACAGGAGCGATTGCTGTCGCATATCAACAAACAGGAACCAGGTCTTGAAAATGCCTGCTTTTTTTGTGTGGAACTGGTTCAGTCTGTGAGTAAGATGTGGCATCTCATCGCCAAAGCTGACATTCAATACACCCAACCTTATCGGGAAACCATCACGTGTTTTAAATACAAGAAACAGATATCCCGATTGCTTGCGCTTGATGGGATTTTGTATTCAACCTATATGAATTAGAATTTCAACGGATTACTAATTAAAAAAATAAATCCCGCTTTTGGCGGGATTTTATGTTTTTGAGAATAAGTGATTTTATTGTTTGACAAACTTTCTTTGAAGGCTTTTTCCATCTAAATCAAGTTGCAGTACATAGGCTCCCGGTTTAAAGCTTGATACATCCAC
>JBGTLS010000207.1:0-2363 GCA_041744015.1 Cryomorpha sp.
AACTGTAACAACTTGTACCAAGTGGTTCACACTCTACTTTCCAATTACCATTCTTGTAAATGAGCATACAGGTAAAAAAATTGCCAGATATAAGGGATATTATCCAGATCTCTGGCAAAAGATTGAAAAGAAGCTGAAATAAATTTTTGCCACGGGAACAATGCGGACTGTAATTTGCTTGTTGAAAGTTCCAACCAGTATATGACAGAATACTTTAATTCTTGATCATACCCACATCAAAGATTTAATTATCATTTAACCCACAAAATCCAGTAAAATTTTGCGGTGAAATCACCATCGTTTCTGCATCCGGATACTGATTTGTAAATGCCCGCGTAACGCGGGTATTTTTTTTGGGTCGCCATTTCATTTCAAAACCACTCAGTTTTCCGCGTTCCATTTCCACATAGTCCACTTCCATCTGGTTGTAGTTACGCCAGAAATAGCTTTTCACCGGCTGGTCGCGGTGGTTGTTCCATTTCATCCTTTCGGAGATCATAAAGTTTTCCCAGAGCACACCCTGATCATTCCGCCCTGACAAAGGCTCAAACTGATCAATAATGGCATTCCGGATTCCATTGTCCCAAAAGTAGATTTTGGTCGTTTTCGTGACTTCGTTCCGCTGATTGGTGGTGTAGGCGTGGAGTCGGAATAACACAAACGATTTTTCCAGGAGGTCGATATAGCTTTCCACAGTTTCTGATTTTACCCGAAGTTTTCCAGCCAGTTCGTGGATCGACACTTCCGAACATACCTGCCAGGCAAGCAACTTTAGCAGATTGTCTAACAGTACAGGTTTGCGAATGTCTTTCCAAACCAAAACATCTTTGTAGAGATATTGATCTGCAAGGTGTTTGAGAATGGTTGATGCATCATCGCGATGCAGGGCCACGTCGGGATAACTTCCATGAACCAGATGAAACGGCAGTTCTTGTTCGATTTCGAAAGCTGATTTGCCGCTGTACATTTCCACCAGAGAAAAGGGGTAGAGATGAAAAAGGAAATGCCGCCCGGTAAGGGGTTCAAATATCGTCTCCGAGATGTCCAGAGCCGACGATCCTGTCGCAATAAACTGCACATCTTTAAAATTGTCTATCAGAATTTTCAGAATGAGACCAGCATTTTCAACACGTTGCACTTCGTCGATCACCACGGTTTTGTAATTACCGATCACACCAGCCAGGTTTACGAAGGATGCTTCGCTTAGCCGATCCCGCACCGGTTGTTCATCGGCATTCAACCACAATACGTCTTTGTCTTTGCCGATAAATTCCCTGAGCATGGTAGTTTTCCCAACCTGTCGCGCACCGGTTATCACCAGGGCTTTCCCTTTAGAGAAATGCTGCAGAATCTTTTGTTTTAAGTATCGAATCACGGGTTTCATAATTCAAAATTATGAAAATTTCTTATGTAATGGAAATATTAATACTAATTTTTCCAGTGTGATGGAAAATTTCATGATTTGTGTTAAAATTCGTATATAGAGGATATATGCAATGTAATCCTTTTGAAACCATCAAAAATATGAATGTAATGGAAATATTAATAGTAATTTTTACGATATACTGGAAAAATTCATAGTAAATGGTTTCGGTAATGATGCTTGACCTTTCTTTCTGCCATTTATTTATCCCCTGCAAAACTGTTAAAAACTGAGTCACCATCTCTGAATTTGCCTGCCACTGTTGGTTACATTTGTGAAACAAATCAATTTCCAACCTTTGCAGCAACTACTCCAAAGCCTCAAAGAAGGCCAAATGGATATCCTTACGCTTCCGAATCCCATTCCGGGCAAAGGCGAAGTGCTGGTGCGTACGCATTACTCCGCCATCAGCGCAGGTACGGAAGGCAAAACAGTCAGTGATGCCCGCAAAGGGTATATCGCAAAAGCCCGATCCCGCAAAGAAGAGGTAACCAAAGTGATCAAAACCGCCCGGAATATCGGCGTGGCAGAGACGTACAAAATGGTGATGAACAAACTCGAAGCGCTGCAGCCGTTAGGTTATAGCAGCGCTGGGGTGGTGGTGCAGGTGGGAGCCGGAGTTTCGGATTTTAAACCAGGCGATCGCGTGGCCTGTGGCGGTGCTTCTGCTTCGCATGCTGAGTTGATTGCTGTGAAGGAAAATCTGGTGGTAAAACTTTCAGATAGCACACCAACCGATGAGGCGGCGTTCACGACCATCGGGGCCATTGCCATGCAGGGCATACGCCGCGCCGATCTCAAAATCGGTGAGAACTGTGTGGTAATCGGATTGGGATTGATTGGTCAGATTACTGTTCGCATTTTAAGAGCGGCAGGAGTGAAGGCCTTTGGCATCGACCTGCGGCAGGATCTTATCGATCTGGCAACACAGTCGGGAGCG